>NZ_QUGE01000020.1:0-38277 GCF_003478825.1 Peptoclostridium sp. AF21-18 | reverse complement strand
ACAAGTTTTCCACAGTTTTAAATTATTATAATTTCCTTAAGAATAAAAAAAGATGCCGCAGAAAACTGCGGCACCCATATATTTCAATTATAATTATTTACTTAATTCTTTAGATTTTTCTGTGCATTCATGTATAGCATTTATTACAGCTGATCTTAATCCTAAATCTTCAAGAACTTTAACAGCTTCTATAGTTGTTCCAGCTGGAGAGCAAACCATATCTTTTAATTCACCTGGATGTTTTCCAGTTTCAAGAACCATTTTAGCTGATCCTAAAACTGTCTGAGCAGCGAATTTGTAAGCCTGAGGTCTTGGCATTCCTTCAAGAACTGCAGCATCTGCCATAGCTTCTATGAATAAGAATACGTAAGCTGGTCCAGAACCACTTACACCTGTAACAGCGTCCATTAATTTTTCAGTTACTATTTCAGCTTCACCAAATGATTCGAATATAGTTTTAACTTCTTCTAATTCTTCTTTAGTAACGTTTTTGTTTGCACATATACCTGCCATACATTCTGATACTAATGCTGGAGTATTAGGCATTATTCTTATAACTTTTTTGTCAGCTCCTACTATAGCTTCTAACTGAGCTATCTGTTTTCCAGCAGCTATAGACATAACTAACTGATCTTCTCTTACTAATTCAGCAAGTGGAGATAATGCTAATTCTACAACGTTTGGTTTTAAAGCTATTATAAAAGCGTCACAGTTTTTAACAACTTCTGCAGAGTCAGTTGTAACATTTACACCTAATTCTGCTTTTACTCTGTCTAATGATGGCTGATATAAGTCAGCAACAGTTATATTTTCTGGTTTTACAAGACCAGCTTTAACTATTCCGCCTAACATAGCGCTTCCCATGTTTCCTGCACCTATTAATCCTAATGTTTTCATAATCAAAAACTCTCCTTATTGTATAATTTAAAAAATAAAATTAAAAAATATAAACTTTTTTTATTTACAGTTTATTTCGACATTGTCCTCACACATATTATTATAGCTAAGTATGTGTTATTTATCCAATGCATCTTTATTATCGTTTTCCAACTTTTTATATCATTTTGATATCATAAGTAAAATTTAATAATTTAGTAAAAAATATAATAACAGGGGATAGAAATCCTATCCCCTGAAAGTTACTAATTTTGTTTATTCTTAGAAGCTCTGTTCAGTTCTTCCTATTATTTCGTCCTGTAAAGCTCTACTTAAGTTGTTGAAGTGGTCACTGTATCCTGCAACCCTAACTATTAAATCTTTGTATTCATCTGGATTTTTCTGAGCAGCTAATAATACATTTTTATCGAATACGTTGAACTGTATATGATGTCCATCCATATTGAAGTATGCTCTTATTAAGTTAGCCATGTTGTCTAATCCTTCTTCACCCTGAACAACTGATGGTGCGAATCTCTGGTTTAATAGAGTTCCTCCAGTTATTAAGTGGTCCATTTTAGCACAAGATTTTATAACAGCTGTTGGTCCATTAGTATCTCCACCTTTTTCTGGTGATATACCTTCAGAAACTGGTTTTTCAGCAAGTCTTCCGTTTGGACTAGCACCCATAACTTCACCGAAGTATACGTGGCAAGTTGTTGGAAGCATGTCTACTCTGTATTCTCCACCATTTACTGTTGGTCTACCAGTTACTTCACCGTGATATAAGTTGAATACTTCTTTCATTATATCATCTGCGTAATCGTCGTCATTTCCGTATTTTGGAGTTTTGTTTTTAACCATGTTAAGTTCTGCTTCATATCCTTCAAAGTTAGCTTCCATAGCTTTTAATAATGTATCCATGCTGAATTTTTCATTGTCGAATACATTGTATTTTATAGCAGCTAAACTGTCAGTTATTGTACCTATACCAACACCCTGGATGTATCTAGTATTGTATCTAGCTCCACCTCTCTGGTAGTCTTTACCTTTTGCTATACAGTCATCAACTATTGAAGACATTAATGGGCAAGGCATGTGTTCAGCGCATATTCTTTCTATTATAGCATTACCTCTAACTTTTACATCTACCATGTAGTGTAACTGTTTTTTGTAAGCTTCGAATAATTCTTCGTAAGTTTTGAAATCTCTTGGATCTCCTGTTTCTATACCAACCTGTTTTCCAGTGTATTTATCAAATCCGTTGTTTAATGTTAATTCTAATATTTTTGGTAAGTTCATGTATCCAGTTAAAACGTAAGCTTCTTTACCAAAGCATCCTGTTTCAACACATCCACTTGTACCACCAAGTCTAGCATCTTCTATAGTTTTTCCAGCGTTAAGAAGTTCCTGTATTATAGCTTCTGTATTGTAGAATGCTGGCTGTCCCCATCCTTTTCTTGATATTTCACAAGCTCTTTTTAAGAATTTCTGAGGAGTTTTTCTACTTATCTGAACGTTTGAACTTGGCTGAACTAATTTCATTTCGTCCATAACGTCTAATATTATGTAACTTACTTCATTTACCCCGTCCTGTCCATCTGGTCTTATACCACCAGTGTTAATGTTAACGAAGTCAGTGTAAGTTCCACTTTCTTTTAATGTTATACCAACTTTTGGAGGCGCTGGCTGGTTGTTGAATTTAACCCACATACATTCTAGTAATTCCTGAGCACCTTCTCTTGTTAATCTTCCTTCTTCTACATCTTTTTCATAGAATGGATTTAAATGCTGGTCTAATCTACCTGGAGAGAATGCATCCCAAGTGTTAAGTTCTGTAGTTATACCAACATGTACGAACCAATACATCTGTATTGCCTGATGGAATGTTTTTGGAGCGTGTTCTGGTACAACGTCACAGTTTTCAGCTATTAATAATAAGTCTTTCTTTCTCTGTTCGTCAGTTGTTTCAGCTGCCATTTTTCTAGCTAATTCTGCATATCTTTTACCGAATATTATCATTGCGTCACAAGATATTGCCATAGCTTCTAAGTCAGCTTTTTTATCGTATGCTTCTTTATCGTTTAAGAAGTCTAAGTTAGCTATTTCTTTTTCTATATCTTTTTTAAGATCTGCGAAACCTTTTCTGTATATTATGTCACCACAAACAGTGTGTCCTGGAGCTCTCTGTTCCATGAATTCTGTGAACATACCAGCTTCATAAGCGTTTTTCCATTCTGGAGCCATAGCGTTAACTATTTTTCTTCTAGTCTGTCTTTTTTCCCAGAAAGGTATTATTATTTCTTCCTGTATTCTCTTGTCTTCTTCAGTAACTGAGAAGTCAACTATATCTCTGTCATTCATTACGTTCATATCTTCTATTGTATGACAGCATATTTCTGGGTATGTAGGAGCTGCCTGAGCTGAATCACCTTTTTCCCCAACTATTAATTCACCATCATTTATGCAAAGAGTTCTGTTTTCCATGAAGTGTTTGAAAGATAAAGCTCTTAACACTGGCATTTCAACGCTACCTTCCCATTTTTTGTACGCTTCTGTAAATAGTACCGCTCTTTCTATTGATATGTGCGGTTTAGTTGTTACACTTGCTTCTCTTAATTTTTTAGTTCTTGCAAAAGTTCCTCTTCCCATGACATTATCCTCCTATTTTTACATTTTGGAAATTATTGTTTTCAAAAATCATTTTGATTTCATTCATTTTTTCATCTGAAGGTTTAGTAAATTCGTTTCCTTCATATTCTTTATCTAGTTTAGTGTATTTGTGTTTTCCTATATCGTGATAAGGTAGTAAGTTTACAGCTTTTATGTTTAGAGGTTTTAAAAGCTCTATCATTTTCATTACCTCTTCGTTGTCATCATCAACATTTACTCCACCGATTAATGGTATTCTTATGTTTATATAAGCTCCATTATCGTTTAGGAATTTTAAGTTTTTAAGTATTAAATCATTTGATTTTCCTGTAAATTTCTTGTGTTTATCTTCATCTACTAACTTAATATCGAATAAAAATCTATTAGCATATGGTAGTATTTTTTCGTAGTGTTCTGTAGGTGCATATCCGCAAGTATCTATTGCTACATCTATACCTTTGTTTCTACATCCTCTAGCTAATTCACAGATAAAGTCCATATCCTGAACCATTACTTCACCACCTGATAAAGTAACTCCTCCGCCAGATTCTTCATAGAACATTCTATCTTTTTCTATAAGTTTTAATAATTCTTTTACTGTGTACTCATCTCCAACGATCTCTCTAGCGTTGTTTATGCAATAATCTAAACAAGTTGCACATAGTTCACATTTATCTTTATTTAATCCTACACATCCTTCTTTCATGTAGATTGCATCGTGTGGGCATATTTCTTTACATTTACCACAAGCTCCACATCTTTCCCGGTTGTATAGTACTTCTTTTGTATATGCTTGACTTTCTGGGTTATGACACCATACACATTCTAGTGGACATCCTTTGAAGAATACTGTACTTCTTATTCCTGGTCCATCGTGTATGCTGCATTTCTGAAAGTTTATAACTAATGGTTTCATTAAACGCATCTCCTATTTTTAATATTCTATATAGCAACTTTCATTGACAATTATTTAACTCTTTTGGATAAAAGAAAAAGATAAATATAATCATCACTAAAATATTTATCTTTAAAAATAAAATAATAATTACAAATCAATTGCGCTTATCTAAAACAATAACCTTATATCTGAATATTATCATATGAGATTTTTAAAGTCTATAATATTTGACAAACCTGCAATACCAATATAATATTGTTATTATTTTATTAATAACAAAAAGATATCGTTTTCTCATTTTGCCTATACAAACGTTGAAAACACTCACTTTCTATTATTTTACGCTTCCCACTTTTTATACTATTTATATTTTTTACAATTTTTAAAGACAAAAAAATACTGTAATGTATTTATACATTACAGTATTTTTAGGCTACATAATATTTAGGTTTTGTGGTCGTATTTTTTATGTAGCCTTTTTTAGAGTTATATATATTTTTAAAAAAGGATTTCGTATTTAATCAGTTATTTTCATTTTTAAATAATTTTTTATATCTAAGATATTTTTGATAAACTATTTAGAGAATGTAACTGTTAATTTCTGTTCTCTTCCATTTCTTAAAACTGTTATTTCAGCTTTATCTCCAGTTTTGTAGTTGTATAGAGCTTTATTTAAATCATTCATACTAGTTATTTCAGTATCGCCTAATTTTATTATTATATCTCCTGCTGCCATTTTAGCTTTTTCAGCTGAAGATCCTGAAGTAACTTCTGCTACATATACACCACTATCTCCTGTTAAATCCTGTCCAACAGCCTGTTCATATGTTTCTAAGTCTGTTCCCTTTATACCTAGAGTAACTTTTTCGTAGTTACCATCTTTTATAACTTCATTTATTATGTTTTTAGCTGTGTTTATTGGAATTGCAAATCCTAAGCCTTCACCCTGAGATGCTTTTGCTGTGTTTATACCTATTACCTGACCTTTTTCGTTTAGTAATGGTCCACCACTGTTACCAGAGTTTATACTTGCATCTGTCTGGATTAATCCTGTCATATTTGTTGACTGGTCTGTGCTTATTGTTCTGTCAAGTCCACTTATTATACCCTGAGTAACACTCTTCTGAAGATCTAATCCAAGTGGGTTACCTATTGCTATTGATATATCTCCAACTTCTACCTCATCGCTATCTCCTAAATCTGCCGCTGTAAGTCCTGTTTTGTCAACTTTAACCATAGCTAAGTCCATCTGTGAATCGTACCATATAACCTTGCCATCTATGTCTGAACCATCGCTGAACAGTACATTTACACTTGTTGCATCTCCATCAGATACAACGTGTGAATTTGTTAATATGTATCCATTTGAATCAACTATTATACCAGTACCAACACCCTGTGTTTCTTGTGGTATTGCAAACATATTGTCTTGACTTACACTAGTTGTTGTTATACCAACTACTGAGGGTGTCGCCTTTTTAGCAACTGCCTGGTATACGTTCTGGCTCTTTGATCCTTCACTAACTACTATATTTGATGACTGTGAACTGCTTGCTATTTTATCTTTTAGTGCAAATAATGTAAGTGAGCTCCCTAGTATTGAACTTATTACAGCAACTACTACTATTAGTCCTATTCCTTTATTTTTTAGTTTCATATTTTTCCACTCCATTCTTTTTAGTTTTGTTTTATCGATAAACATTATTTTTTTGTCTTTATCTTTTCTATGGTCTTATTATATTCTCCGTAACTTAATTTTAGCTTAAAGAATAGTTTTTTCCGAAAAAAATAAAAAGCTGCCGTAAGATGTCTATTAGACATCTGTACGACAGCATTTTTTGTGGAAGAATATTTATTTTTAGAGATTAATTATTTTACTGTTATTGTTTTATCTTCATTTACAGTGAATGTATAATCTATAGTTCCTAATGATATACCTTCATTTCCCTGCTGTACTAATTCAACAGTAACAGTATATGTTCCAGCAGCTAATTCTGCTTTTGGTCTTAGTGTCATATTTATAGTTCTACTTTCATAAGAATCATATCCTACTGTCTTTGTTCCAATTTTTGTATTCTGTATAAGTCCGTAGAATACATAGTTTAAAGCTTCGCTATTATGCAGATTTGTTTTATACTGATTGTATTTTTCATATTTAGTTCCATACCAATCTGCTTTTTCTCTTTCAGAACCTTCCATATCGTTAACTACACCATTAGTCGTTATCATTCCATTAGTTTGTAAAGTCATTCCACAATTAGTGTAATTATCATCGTCATGTTCTTCTGCTTTCTTACTATTACTTTTAAAAACATCACTAAATGTTAATGCTTTTTCATTATCTGCTTTTTTTACTTGGAATCTAAAATAAGCACCATCATCATAATATGTATAATCTCCACGTTTTTCCGGAGCTTTACTTCCTATTCCACCTGGAGAATTTACATTAAACGAAGCTGATAAAGTTCCTTTGTTATTAGTTAATTTCTCATTTTCATGAATTAATAATTCTCCATCAAAACTTTGGATTATAGTAGCTTTTGATGACTTATATTTTTCCGCATTTCTTAATGTATTTATATTACCAGCTACAG
This sequence comes from Peptoclostridium sp. AF21-18, assembly GCF_003478825.1. Lineage (NCBI taxonomy): Bacteria > Bacillati > Bacillota > Clostridia > Peptostreptococcales > Peptoclostridiaceae > Peptoclostridium > Peptoclostridium sp. AF21-18. The sequence goes on along the minus strand of NZ_QUGE01000020.1, from coordinate 31,257 downwards.
CATATTCTACTAATTGACCTGCATCATTATTCGCATTTTCATAACTCATTCTTACATAGTCATATCCACATTTATAATATTCATTTTTTGAATTTAATGCAATAACTTCATCTTTTCCTTCTCCTAATGTAGTCGATTTTTTACCATTAACATTCTTAAAATAATCCTTACTATCCATACTATATTTTTCTGCAATAAATATGCCCGCTGAATAATACATTCCATTATCTGTTACATCATCATAATTTGTAAAATAATTTTCACTTATATTATATATTTTTTCTCCTTCTGTTTTAGGGAATATCACTATACCATTTGGTTCAAATCCTTTAGGCGAATCAGTTGCATTGATTTGATTATTAATTATATTTACTCTATCTGCGTATACACTTATTGCATTTTTATCAGCTTTATTTGCTGTTTTATATTTATTTTCTATCACTAAATTTTGAATTGTTACATCATCTGAATCTACTACAAATGAGCCATATACATATTGTTTATTAGTTGTATTGGAGTCTATAGTAACTGGTCTTGTTATTGTATAGGTGTTATACTCATTTTCACTTCCAATTGTTTTATTTATTTTTATAAGCTCTACATTACTGTCATTTAAAGCTGTTTCTAGTTCTTCTTTATTATTTACAATATGTACTTTGTTAGCATTTTCAAAGGTAAATGTCATTTTAGTATCTTTATCTAATTTATTTCCAGCTAAATCTGTTATATAATTTTCATCATCTGACACTAGCTCATAAGTATAAGTTCCACCAGTTTTTATTTCTTTATAAGAATCTTTTGTTGGAATTATTACTAAAGTTGATCCATCTTCTTTTACAGATACTGTAGCATAATCATCTATGTATTCTTCATTTATTTTTACTTTTATACTTACTTTTCCTATTATTTTAACTTTTTCAGTTAATTTAACTTCTATTTTATCAACTGTATCGCCCGGATTAAATCTTATTGTTTCTCTTTCCGATACAACTACGTCTTTTCCTTTGCCTTCCATAAAATCAAATTTTATTGCATTTTGGAATTGTATTCCTGGAGCTGTTGTATCTGATACAGAACCACCTCCACCACTTTCTGGTTTTGTTGTTTCACCTGGTTTATTTCCTTCAACATTTGGAGTAGTTGTTCCTGTAACTGGTTTAGATATAGTTCCGTTATTTTCTATATTTGTTCCAGTTGCATTATTTTCAACCTGAGTTATTGTACCATTGTTTTCTACCTTAACATTAGAAGAACTTGAATCTACCTCAACCTTGTCTATCTTACCAGCTGAAGTATTTGTAACTGTTGTATTTTTACCATTTTCAACAACTAAAGTTCCTATAGTTCCGCTGTTTTTGATATCTGCATTTGGAGCTTTAACTGTAACTTCTCCTTTTAAATCACCTTTTACATTTATTTCAACAGCATTATTTGTAGCTATAGTCACATCTTTTGATATACTTGCGCTAGAATCTATTTCTATAATGTCGTTAGCATTTGCTTTCTTTAATGCTTCCTGAAGTTCTGCTTCTGTTTTAACTTTTATTGTTTCTACTTTTTCTATTTCTTTAAGATGGTTAAATGCACCTTCGTTTCCATTTCCACCAACCTGAGTTATTGTATCAACTTTTTTAGTATTTACAACTGCTTCCTGATTAGCGTTTAATTTTTTAGAAGCTATAAGTACTGGTGCACCGTTTTTAGCTGCAAGTACACCAACTGCTAATGCATCTATTAACTGAGCTTCTCCACCTCTACCATCTTTTGCTAAGTATAGGTTATCTAATTCTTTATCGCCATAGAATTTTTCTATAACTTTTGCATTAGTATCATTTCTGTTTGAACCTTCTATTCTCTGTTTTGATGGTAGGCTAGATACTAATTTGTCTGGTAGTGCTGTTGTTCCACCTATTATGAATGATGCTTTTATTGCTTCATCTTTTATGAATTTTTCTGATGCTGTTAATCCTTTTTTAGGATTTGCAAGTAGTATTGGCATACCTTTTTCAGCTGCAGCAGCTGCAACAGATACTGCATCTGCAAGTCCTGTTGTACCATTTACTACTGCTATTTCTGATACGTCTTTTATTCCATCAAGTCTTTTTGCTATTGCTAAAGCTGTTTCTTCTCTTGTTGCACCTTTTACTCTGTCAGATTTTACATTTAAAGCTTTAAGGTCGTTTTCTATTTTAGCTGGAAGAACTGTCTCTCCACCTATTAATATTACATTTTTTGCACCTAATCTTTTTATTTCATTTGCAGTTGCTTTAGTTAATCCACCTTTACCAGTTAAAAGTATTGGTGCATTTTTTGCAAATGCAAGAGGTGTTGCTGTTAATGCATCGGGTATTGCAGAGTCATTAACAAGTATTACTGTTTCTGCGCTATTCCATCCGTCTTTACTTATTTTTACAGCAGTATCAGTTCTGTTAGAACCAACTAACTGCTCATTTGTTGTAGCAGCACTTACTGAAACAACACTTCCACTAACTGCCATAGTTGCAGCCATTACTGTAGCTAATTTCTTTTTCATGATTTTCCTCCAAACTTATATAATTTACATAAACAATCATTTCAATATATAATAAAAAAGACACAGATTACCTATTTTTAGATATTTCTGTGTCTATTATTATCGAATCTATTAAATTTTTCATCAAAAAAGGCGCACTTATAGTGTCTGTCTGTCTGTCTGTCTGTCTGTCTGTCTGTCTGTCTGTAAATTTTCCAAAACTTTTAACATATTGTCAACACCTTTCGCCAAATTTGATTTACTTAAAATACTATATACTCTCATTATACCAAAATTCAAATTTAGTTCAAGGCATTTTCATTTTTATTTAAAATTTATTTTTTCACACTCTTTTATAATAATATATCTGTTGCAAAGTTTTGTTAAATGGTACTCTTTTTTGCTTTGATATAACAAAAAAATCGAACTCGACAATGCAACTTGATTGCCTGGAGAGGAGATTTTTTGTTATTCAAAGCCTCAAAAAAAGAGACCATTGCAAAATTTTGCAACAGTCCCATTTATCTTATTCTACAACGTGTTTTTTCTGAGCAATTACTCTCTTAGCTATATTAACAGCGTGGTCTGATACTCTTTCAAGAGCTGTTATTATATCTAGGAATACAACACCGTTGTCTATACTACAAAGGTTGTTGTTTAATCTATACATATGGCTTGCTCTACAAGTTTTTTCCATCATGTCTACTTTTTCTTCTATCCGGAATACTTTATATGCTAAGTTAATATCATCATTTTTAAATGCTTCTAACGCACTGCTGTATGCAGATATTACATAGTTGTATATTTCTTCTAGCTGGTTCTTACCTTGTTCAGAGAACTCTAAATCTCCATCTATCATTATCTGAGAAAGTTCAGCTATATTCTTAGCATGATCCCCTATTCTTTCTATGTCGTTTACTGTGTTGAATAGGTTGTCTACAGCTTCTCTTGAATCTTCATCTAATGCTGCAGTTTTTGATAATTTTAGAAGGTAATTAAGTATAATTTTCTGTAGTTCGTTTACAGTTTCTTCTTTAACGAAAACTTTTCCTAAGTACTCATCAGATTTTTCAATTATCGCTGATATTGAGCAATCTAAGCTCTCTTTAGCTTTATTACCCATTCTATATGTTTCTTTTATAGTATTGATAAGAGCTATTGAAGGTATTTCAAGCATCTTATCATCGATGTATTTAACTGTTTTGATATCTTCTTCATCTTCAGCTTTGTCTGGTATTATTCTCATAGCCATTTTAATTATTATATTATTGAATGGAAGTAATATTAAAACAGATATTATGTTGAATAATGTATGAGTATTTGCTATCTGTCTTGCAACATTTCCTGGGTCCATTCCTGTAACAAGTGAAACAACTGGTTTATTAAGGAATATTAAGAATAATACTGTTCCAAGTACGTTGAATATCAAGTGTATTACCGCAGCCCTCTTGGCATTTTTATTTGCACCTATACTTGAAAGAAGTGAAGTAACACAAGTACCTATATTCTGTCCGTAAAGTATTGGTAATGCTGCATTTAGAGGTATTAGTCCTTCAGCTGCTAATGCAACTAGCATACCCATTGAAGCACTTGAACTCTGTACTATAGCAGTTATACCAAATCCTAGTAATAATCCTAAGATTGGATACTGTCCAAATGAAACTAACATATCTGTAAATCCTTTATAATCTCTTAAAGGCTCAACAGCGTCTTTCATGAATTCCATACCTGTAAATAACATACCAAATCCTATAAGGATTTCTGCTATATGTTTTACTTTTGGATTTTTACCAAATAAGTAAAGTACTATCCCTATACCTAGAGCTACTGGAGCCATACCATTAAGGTTGAACGATACCAACTGAGCTGTTACAGTTGTACCTATATTAGCACCCATTATAACCCCAATTGCCTGTTTTAATGTCATAATTCCTGCATTAACAAATCCGACAACCATTACTGTAGTAGCACTTGAACTCTGTATAACCGCTGTAACACCAGTACCTACAAGTACTCCCATAAATATATTACTTGTCAAAAGTTTTATAATCGCTTTTAATCTTGTCCCGGCAGATTTTTGTAATCCTTCCCCCATAAGGTTCATACCATATAGGAAAAGACCAAGTCCTCCCATTAGACTTATTACTATGCTCAAAAAAATCTCCTCCTCTGTTATAGATTGTTTCTATTCGTTTTCCTTTTTGCACATTAATTTTATGATATCAAATTCAAGGATTTGTTTAGTTAAATCTATGTTAAAAATGTTAAAAAAGCATAACAAATTTAACATTTTATTTTTTATTATTTCTAATTTTTTGATTGTCAACTATAGATTTTTACTTTACACTTTTGTATTTTTCGATTATTTTTTCAGCACATTTTATTCCATCTACTGCTGCAGTTACTATTCCTCCTGCATATCCAGCACCTTCACCACATGGGTAAAGTCCTGCTACATTCATAGCTTCAAGAGTTTCTTCATTTCTTACAATTCTTATTGGAGAAGATGATCTTGTTTCAACTCCAGTAAGTATTGCGTCATGCATATCAAATCCTTCTAATTTTCTTCCAAGCTTTATAATTCCTTCTTTCATAGTTTCAACTACAAATCCTGGTAAACACTCATCAAGAGATGTCAGAGTTATACCTGGGTTGTATGAAGGGTTTACATCTCCTATGCTTGTAGATGCTTTGTCTTTTAAGAAATCTCCTACAAGCTGAGCAGGTGCGTTGTAGTTTTCTCCTCCTAGTTTGAAAGCAAGCTGTTCGTATTTTCTTTGGAATTCAACCCCTGCTAGTGGGTAGTCGCTGTCAAAGTCCTCAGGAGATACGTTTACTAAAAGCGCACTGTTTGCATTTTCTTTGTCCCTACTGTGCTCACTCATTCCATTTGTTACTACCTCATTTTCTTCTGATGCAGATGCTATTACACTTCCACCAGGACACATACAGAATGTGTAAGCTGTTCTTCCATTAGATGTATGCTCAATTAATCTATAGTCCGCAGCTCCAAGTCTAGGATGGTTGAAGTATTCTCCATACTGAGATTTGTTTATCATCTGCTGAGGATGTTCTATTCTCGCGCCTATAGCAAAAGGTTTTTGAATTATTGTGACTCCTCTTTTGTATAACATTTCATAAGTATCTCTAGCACTGTGTCCTATTGCAAGGATTGCTGCTTCTACTTCTATTTTTTCGCTGTCATTTATTGTTATACTAGTTATTTTATTATTTTCTATACATATATCTGTAATCTGAGATTCAAATCTAACCTCTCCCCCAAGGTGTTTTATATCTTCTCTTATGTTTTTAACGACATTTTTTAGTATATCTGTTCCTACATGTGGCTTGTGAGAGTATAGTATCTCATCTGGTGCATTGTGGTTTACAAGCTCCTCAAGTACTTTTCTACATCTTATATCTTTAGCTCTTGTAGTTAGCTTTCCGTCTGAGAATGTTCCAGCTCCACCTTCACCAAACTGTACATTTGATTTTTTATTAAATATTCTATTTTTCCAGAAGTTGTTTACATCATCAGTTCTTTTATCTACGTCTGATCCTCTTTCAATCATGATAGGGCAGTATCCATTCTGAGCTAATAATAAAGATGCAAATAACCCAGCAGGTCCACTACCTATTACCGCAATTCTTCCTTTTGGCTCTATATTTCCACTCTTAACACCTATGTATGACTTCTGTTTTACCTGTACTACATCTTTATGTTTTCTTTTTAATATTTTTTCTTCGTTTTTTAATTCTACGTCTACAGTGTATACAAACATCATATTGCCTTTTTTTCTAGCATCAATTGACTCTTTGTATATGCTGTATTTTAATAGTTCATTTTCTTTTATGCCTAGTTTTTTTATTACTAATTTTTTTAGTATGCTTATATCTTCATCTATTGTAAGCTTTAAGTTTGATACTCTTAGCATAATTTTCTCCTTTCTAAATTTCGACCTTAAAAAAGGCCGTCTAAAAATCGGTATTTAAAATAATGCCGAACAGCAATCATGCCATTCGACATTAATTAAATACAAACTAGTTAGACGACCTTAACACTTCTTAGTTATAAGACCTCTTATTACTTTCATATTGTTAAAAACTTTTTCTATGAAGTTTTCTGCTTCTTCATTGTCAAGTAAGTTTATTTCAAGATTTTCATCGTTTTCTATACCTTTTGATTCGCAGTAAGATTTAGCTAATTCTATTAGTTCGTTTCTTTCTGCTTCTGATAAAGAAAAGTCTTTGTAATCTATTATTATGTACTGTTTTACGTTAGATTCGTGGTTTTTGTTGTAACCAATTTCTATATGGTATATAACAGCATATAGATTTTCTCCATCTTTGTAAACTGGTACAGCTGGATTTGATTTTATATAGTCTGTAGCCACTGCTATGGCATTTCCTAATTTTAAACTCATAATTTTATACCCTCTCTTTTTAGATGTTATCTAGTTTATCTATTTAACTACATTATACTATAACATCTTTGGTACCGATATAAAAAATTTTATTTTTTGACTATTTTAATTGTTATTATTTATTGATATCGTCGATTATTTATAATTAAGCCTTTAATTCTTTTGCTCTTTTTCCTATTGTACTTGGGCTTATTTTATATTTTTCAGATATCTGCTGCTGAGTTGCTGATATTCCGTTTTCTTTTTTGATTACGTATTCTACTGCAGCTGCCCATCCTGATTCAGATCCTTTTATATCTTCGTGGCTAGCTTCGTATTCTTTCCAGAATTCTAAGCATTTTTCTTTGCAGTCTTCATCAGCAAGTCTGCTTATTATTGATGCTACACTTCCATCGTCTTCTACATCATTGTTTACAACTTCTTCTGTTCTTGATTTTAATTTTTCCATTATATAGCTAGATACTTCCTCATCTAGTATCTGCTGTAGGTATTTGTAGAACTGGTAAGTGTTGTAAGCTAAGAATATTTTTTCGTTTGGCCAGTCTTTTTTGTTGTTTTCATAGATATTGTTCATATCTTCAACTATTATTTCTTTAGATGCGTTGTCTATTTTTAAGGCTACGTCTATGAATATTCTTAATCCATTTACTTCTATTAATCTAGCTATCATACTGTCGCCTTCTGTGATGTCTTTTAGAACTTTTATATCGTCTACAGTCACAGTTTCATCTAGTATACAGTCTTTTAATATAGCTTTGTCGTTTTCTTTCTTTTCTACTGTATATACGCTTATGTAAGAATTTATTAAGCTGTTCATTACTCTTAATTCTTTGTCAGTTGATTTGTTTTCAGCTGCGTATACCTGAGTTAGTGTTTTTGATCCTTCAAGTAAGCAGTCACTTATGAAGAATGTATTGAATAGTTTTTCAAATTTATTTTTTACAGTTTCACTGTTTATTATGTAGAATATGTCTTCAGCGCTTTTTCTGTACTCTGCAAATCTTTCTTCTTTACCAAAGTTAGTTATTTTTGAGTATGTTTCAAGGTATTTTAACTGAGCTTCTTCTACCATTTTTATTTTTCTTTCTGCTCTTTCTCTTTCTATGTCTTTTTCCATACAGCAGTTTTTATATTTTTTGCCGCTTCCACAGTAGCATTTATCGTTTCTATTTAATAGCAAATTTTTTCACTCCCTTATCTTTTTATTAAGTTTATGCACATCTCTATATTTTATCATTTTTTTTGCAATCAATCTACTATTATTTCATTTTCATTTGACAAAGGAGTTTTTTTATTTTTTGTAGAGCTTTAATGTGCATTCAAATTTTGTTTCTGTGGTATTTTTAGGGCTGTTATCTGTGGTTTGATCTAATTGTTCTATGTCTGGAATTATTGGCTTTGATATTTTTGATATAGATATTGTTCTTATCATATCTGATAGTCCTTTTGATTTTAGTGTATCTATTCCCCTAAATATCTCGTTGTATGTTCCAGTGAATTTTAGATTGATTTTAGATACTTCTAATCCATTTTCATCAATCTCCATTAGGTTTTCTATGCTTTCCACGTATACAATTTTACTTATTGCGTTTTGAATTTCTATTACGTCGTCTTTTTCAGGGAATAGTTTTTTGCTATTTTTTCTTTTTTCAAGCTGTTTTAGTTCTGCAGCTTGTTTTTTGTATTTTTCTACGTCCTCTATATCCTGAGCAATTTTGCTTTTTTCTGCTTTTAATGTGTTTTTCTTCTCTTCTATAGGATTTATAACTGTTATTTTTGTTGCTAGCAATATTAGTATTAGGAATATAATTTTGTTTAATTGTTTTTTATTGTTTTTCATGCTAAAAATCATCTCCTGAATCTATTTCAAATTTATATAAATCTCTGCCTTCGATTCTTTTGACATGAGCGCCTTTTAGCAATTTATTTTTCATAAGTTTTTCTATAATTTTCATGTCATTGGTTTTGCCTATGACATTTGTAGTGTTTTGGTCTATGTATATACTGTCTATATTTTCTACTCCAGCAACTTCAAATATTTCCCTAACATTTCCTATATTTATATTTTTATCTTCTGTATTTTCAATACTTTTTAGTTCTTCTTTTGAATTACTCAATATCTCTTTGCTATCACTATTTCCCAAAATATAGCTTTGCATATCCTTTATTTCCCTTATGCTGCTAAATATATTAATAGCAATTACACCTATAAGAACTAAGGATACAATTCTAGTTATACTTATGCTATTTTTTTTATTGTATTCGAAGTAGTCTTTTAATTTATACTCGTCTTTTTTCTTCAACATCGTCATCACCATTATTAGAATATTTTTTATAAATTTAAAGGACTAAAAATATACGATTATATTTTTAATCCTTTTTTATTTTAGTTCATATATTTTTTTGTATTTTCGTCAGAATTTTGTGATTTCATATTAATACAGATTTCCTCTTCATCTTCAAGGTCTATGTCTTTTATGTCTGCTATAAGGTTTATTATTTTTGCGTCTTCAATCGTATTATCTCCAAATACAACTATTCTTGTTACACCATTAAGTACAACTAATCCCACTTCATATGTGAAGTCTTTCTTTTTCATAGAATACTCTCTTTGTATTTTTTTGTTTGAGTAGACCTGTACTTTTATATGATTGTCCTCAAATATAACTACTCCCACTTTGCCGTCTGCTACCTCTGGTTTGAAACTGTTTAATATGTCCCTATGTTTTTTGCTGTCCATCTTTTTACCTCCCCTAATTTATTCTTTTGGCTGTTATGTTGAAGTATTCTTTAGAAGATACTCTTTTGTAGTTTTTTGTGTATTCAATATCATTTCCGAAGTCTATATCCATAATTTTAGAGAATTCTTGGACTAATTTTATATCCTCGATACCTTTGTCACCTAAGGTTAATATTGATTCACAGTTTCCAAATATACTTTCCCCTATTTCCTGAGTGAATTCGCCTTTTTTGATGACGTAGCTGCTTTTTATCACTCCATCTGAAAATATGCTTATTACTAAGTCTTTTTCTCTAAACTCTACTACACCAAATTCTAAACTATTCATTACTTTTACCCCATTCTTTTTTATTAATCTTTCCAATAGGTTGAAGTTGGTGTGCATAGCTCTTTTTTCAATCCCTATTCGATCACATATTTCAGAAAATAGATCTATGTATTTCTTTGGAAATAATACTACTTGTACTTCTGTATCAACACCATCATTATACACCTTTTTGTAATCTATACAATAATTACTTATGGAATTATTACAAAATTCCTTAATTTCTATATCCACAGCCTTAATTATTGCTTTTTGCTTTATATCAGAATCTATCTTTATATTTTTTAGTATAATATCATTTTCTTGTATATTTATGAAGATAGATTTGCATTTACTATATTTTAATTCTTCATTTAAAATATAATTTGATATTTCATCTATATATTCCTCTCTAGCTCCTTTTTCTATAAATACTCTATTATCCATCGAAATTTTTTTATCAACTTCAGACAATATTTCAATTTTGTTCTTGTCTTGTTTAAAGAATATTATCTTACAACTATATTTTGTTGGATATATATTTAAATGAACCTCTTCTTTTCTACCTATCATTTTATTTTCTCCAATGCACAAATTTATATTTTATTCTTTTAAACTATTCTCTCCTTTTACTTCTGGCTTTGGATACATTACATTCTCTCCAGCCTTAATTGTAATATTTTTACCATCATCATTTGTTTCTATAACAAAACCTTCTGCATCTACACTTTGTGGTTTTGGTTCACTGTTTAAATATCCTTTAGTAACCAAATTATTAACTGTTATCTGGCTTGATGGTATACCCTCGCTCATAGCAATTATAGCTGCTGAGGCTATATTTGATGCATTTGTATAATCTATATTTTTCTTGGCATTTGATTCTACTTTACCGTATTTGACTATTGCAACACTCGCTAAAATACCAAGAATTGTTACAACTATTATCATTTCTACTAATGTAAATCCTGGTCTTTTTTGGATTTCTTTTTTTCTCTTATCTAATTTAAAAATATTATTAAGTTTCATATTTTATTCCCCCTAATTTTTATCCGGCGGTTTAATCAACCGCCGGACATTACAGTATTACTTCTAATTAGTCATGATTTTTTACTTTAGAATAACTTTTTAAATAGCTGTTATTGTGTCAAACATAGGCATAACTATGGCAATTATCAATGCTCCTATAACAAACCCCATTATTATTGTCATAGCTGGCTCTATTAATCTAACAATTCGATCTGTCATTATATCTAACTCATTTTCAAAAAAGTTATTTATATATTGGAAACTTTTTTCTATATTTCCACTTTCCTCACCATTTTTGAGCATAGATATAAATATCTTAGGAAAAATTCCTGCTAAATCTATGGATTTTGAGATACTATTACCTTTGTTGATATACCTAATAGATATTTCTAATTTCTTTTGAATATATATATTTCCTGTTATATCAGATGATATTTTTATAGCTTCTACAAGCGGTATTCCACTTTTTAGCATAAGGTACATATTCCTCGAAAAAGCTGCTGTTACAGACATTAAATAATAATTTTTCAAGATAGGAAATGTACTTTTTATACTATCAAACTTTTCTATATTATTCTCATTACTTTTTATAGCTATGTACAATAGGCTAATTATTATAATAATTACAGGAATCAAAATATTTATATACTCTTTAAAAAACATCATTGTTGTTATCACCAAATAACTAAATAAAGGTGGTTTTATATTATTACTCTCAAATACTAATGCAAAATTTGGAATCACTGCATACATTATAAAAATTAGAGCAACTATCATCATTATCAATAATATCGTAGGATAAATCATTATTGATTTTAGCTTGGATTTAACTCTATAATCTCTTTCATAATAGTTAGACATATCTTTTAGTACGTTGCTTAATCTGCCTGAATTTTCTCCACATTTTATCATATTGTAAAAGAATTCACTAAATAAATCGCTACTTCTAAAGGAATTTTCTATGGAATATCCCTTTTTTATATTCCTTACTGCTAATGAAAGGTTCTCTTTATATTTTTTCTTTTGTTGTTCTAATATTGCTTCAAGTATATTATCTATACCTGCTCCAGATTCCAAAAGTATTGACATTTGACTACACATAACCCTAAGTTCTTTACTTTTTATGCTATTTTCTTTTTTTAATTTGATAAATGCGTACAAATCCAAATTATCAAATTCATTTATTTTTATGTCTTTAAACCAAGTTACGTACTTCTCTTTCATCTAATACACCATTTTCTACAAGCTTTTTGATACTACTTTCAAAGCTAATCATACCTGATTTATCAGCTACAATTTTGATTTTATTTTTATCAAAATTATCCTTTATTGTTTCTTTAATATCCTCATTTATTTCCATGATTTCATGTATAGCCATTCTCCCAATATATCCTCTTCCCTTACATAGTTCGCATTTTTCAACGATTCCAGGGATATTTTTACAACAAATACATTTTTTTCTAACTAGTCTTTGAGAAATAACACCTATTAGAGATGCTTTTATTAAATACGCTTTTATTCCCATATCATTCAACCTTATTATTGTTGATATAGCATCCTCGGTATGAATTGTACTTATAACTAAATGTCCTGTTATAGCAGCTCTGACAGCTATTTCGGCTGTTTCTGTATCTCTTATTTCTCCTATCATTATTATATCCGGGTCTTGTCTAAGTATTGATCTAAGCCCTTTTTCGAATGTTAATCCTACCTTTTCATTTACTTGAATCTGATTTATACCTTTTATCTTATATTCAATCGGATTTTCAATTGTAGTGATATTTCTCTCTAAGTCCATAAGTTTTTTAATAATTGAATATACTGTTGTTGTTTTTCCACTTCCTGTGGGTCCGCATACAAGTATTATTCCCGATTTTTTAGATATAATCTCTGATACAAGTTTCATTTCATCTTCAGTAAAATCTGGTTTTGAGATATTTTCTATAAATATCTTCTTATTTAAAATCCTCATAACTATTTTTTCACCGTTTACAGTTGGTACAGATGAAACTCTTACGTCCACACTATTATCTTTATCTAATATTTCTAATCTTCCATCCTGTGGTAATCTCTTTTCAGCTATGTCCATTCCTGATTTTAATTTGATAAAAGATACTACTTCTGGATAAAAAGCCATTGATATATTTTCATAAAGTTCTAGCTTTCCGTCTCTTCTCATCCTAATTCTAAATTCTTCTTCAAAAGGCTCTATATGGATATCACTTATATTTTGCTGTATTGCAAATTCTGTTATATTTTTAAATAACTTTTGAGCTCTGTCATCGTTATTTTCCATTTTAGAATCATACCTTACACCTATCTTCCTTTTGATTTCTTCTTTATCACCTTTTACTATAATCGGTTCTTTACCAGTAGCCAAACGTATATCTTGTATGAGTTCCATACTTTCCTCGGATGTTTCTATTGTTATTGTAGAATCTGTTTCATCCAATAGATACGCATTGTATTTTATTGATATTTTTTTAGGTATACCAACTTTCAATGTCATCTCTCCCTTCCAAATCTCAACTAAAAAGTTATTCTATTTTTATTATGGTCACTTCTCTTTTTCATATTCATAATTTCTTATTTTCAGAATATTTCCTATTCCAGGCGCAATTTCGACAAATTTCGACAAATTCCTACAAAGATTTTTGTAGTTTTTTTTGTTAGAATATATATATAAGCTAAATCGATAATTGTGCACGATCATCATTTAGAAATTTTTTAATAGGGAGTTTCTAAACATGACAAGTTCTAAGAAAAGCAAATTCTATAATAAAGTTATAAGCTACGATGAGATTCTATATTTAATCTCACTAGCTCAAAAAGGTGATTTAAAATCAAAAAACAAACTGATAAAACTAAACATAGGTCTAGTGAAAAAAGCTGTAGCAAAATTCTCTTTCAGCAGCCTAGATAGCGACGACCTTTACCAACTTGGCTGCATTGGGCTTGTAAAAGCTATTGAAAGATTTGATCCTGCTCTAGGAAATATGTTCTCTAGCTATGCAGTTCCATTAATCGAGGGTGAAATTAAAAGATTTTTAAGAGATGATGGAATAATCAAAATATCCAGAGAATTAAAAAGCATAGGTTGGAAAGTTAGAAAATACAAAACACAATACTTCAAAAAAACAGGCAAAGAAGCTGAGCTGCAGTTAATATCCAAAGAACTAAACATACCAATAGAAAAAATAAAATCAGCTCTAATAGCACTATCACCAGTTGAATACTTCAACACATACGACGCAGAAAACGAGTACACACAGCTGGATCTATCTAACAACATAATAAGAGAGGATAGCATTCCATACACAGAACTAATAGAGCTAAATGAAATCATAGACGAGCTGCCAGATCTAGAAAAAAAGGTCATGAAACTGAGATACTTTGAGGACTTCACCCAAGCAAAAACAGGTGAAATCTTAGGTATATCCCAAGTACAAGTATCTAGAATAGAAAGAAAAGCTCTAATGCTACTAAAAAAAGAATACATAAACTAAAAAAAGAGCTACCGCAAAACACCTTCTCAAGTGTTAATGCGATAGCTCTTTTTATTCTCGGTTATCTTAGACTATATATTGGATTATGTTTTTCTTTTGGTTTTTAGTATTATGTAAAAATTATTAATTTTAAATCGGTTTTAAAATCTATCTCATTACAGAGCTACTCTTATTTTCCGTAGTATACTTTTAAGTACATATCTTTTATTTCGCTCATTAATGGATATCTTGGGTTAGCTCCTGTACACTGGTCATCAAATGCCTGTTCAGTCATTTCATCTAAAGTTTCTAGGAACTTAGCTTCATCTACACCAAAGTCTTTTATAGTTTTTGGTATATTTAATTTAGCTTTTAAATCTTCTATTGCTTTTATTAAGTTAGCTACTTTTTCTTTATCATCTTTTCCTGTTATTCCACAGAATGATGCAAATTCTGCATATCTCTGTATTGTATCTGGGTATTTATACTGAGGGAAAGTACCCATTTTAGCTGGAGCTTCACAGCAGTTGTATTTTATTACTTCACATATTAATAATGCGTTTGCAACACCGTGTGGTACGTGGTGGAATGCTCCTAATTTATGTGCCATAGAGTGGCAAACACCTAGGAATGCATTTGCGAATGCCATACCTGCCATTGTTGAAGCTAAAGCCATTTTTTCTCTTGCTTCTGGATCTACTGGTCCATCATTGTAAGCTCTTGGTAAGTAGTTGAATATTGCTTTACCAGCCTGTAATGCCATACCATCTGCTGGTTCTGTTCTTAACATTGATACGTAAGCTTCTAATGCATGAGTTAAAGCATCTATTCCTGAAGCTGCTGTTAATCCTTTTGGCATCTGCATCATGTAGTCAGCATCTACTATAGCCATGTTTGGCATTAATTCGTAGTCAGCTAGAGGGTATTTTATACCTGTATCCTGATCTGTTATAACTGCGAATGGAGTAACTTCAGAACCTGTACCTGCTGATGTTGGTACTGCACAGAAGTAAGCTTTTTCACCCATTTTAGGGAATGTATAAACTCTTTTTCTTATATCCATGAATCTCATTGCTAAGTCCTGGAAATCTACTTCTGGATGTTCATATAATACCCACATTATCTTACCAGCATCCATTGCTGAACCTCCACCTACTGCTATTATTAGGTCTGGTTCAAATGCTCTCATTGCTTCTGCACCTTCTTTAGCACAAGCTAGTGTTGGGTCTGGAGCAACATTATAGAATGTAGTTGTTACTATTCCCATTTCGTCTAGTAAATCTGTTATTGTTTTTGTATATCCATTTTTATATAGGAATGAGTCTGTTACTATGAAAGCTTTTTTCTTATTCATTACTTCTTTGAATTCTCTCATAGCTACTCCCATACAACCTTTTTTGAAGTAAACTTTTTCTGGAGCTCTAAACCAAAGCATATTTTCTCTCCTTTCAGCTACAGTCTTGATATTGATTAAGTGTTTTATTCCTACGTTTTCAGAAACTGCGTTTCCACCCCAAGATCCACAACCTAAAGTTAGAGATGGTTTTAATTT
The DNA here is from genome assembly GCF_003478825.1 of Peptoclostridium sp. AF21-18. Taxonomy (NCBI): domain Bacteria; kingdom Bacillati; phylum Bacillota; class Clostridia; order Peptostreptococcales; family Peptoclostridiaceae; genus Peptoclostridium; species Peptoclostridium sp. AF21-18. The sequence continues at coordinate 15,214 of NZ_QUGE01000020.1, read as the reverse complement.
GAAGTTGTATAAATCACCTATACCACCCTGAGATGATGGAGAGTTTATTATTAATCTACAAGTTTTTAATGCATTAGTGAACTGATCAACTTTTTCTGGATGTTTTATAGTATCAACATATAATGCTGAAGAATGTCCGTATCCACCCTGTTCAACTAATCTTTCTGCTTTGTAAACAGCTTCATCAAATGTTTTATATTTGTACATAGCTAAAACTGGAGATAATTTTTCGTGAGCAAATGGTTCAACGAATTCTACTTCATCAACTTCTGCTATCATTATTCTTGCTGATTCTGGTACGTTTATTCCTGCCATTTTACCTATTGTGCATGGTCTCTGTCCAACTATTTTAGCATTTACTGCACCAGCTTCATTAAGTATTATTTTTCTTACTTTATCTGCTTCATCTGCGTTTAGAACGTAAGCTCCTCTATGTATGAATTCTTTTTTAACTTCATCGTATAATTTTTCTGGTACTATTACTGACTGTTCAGATGCACATATCATACCATTATCAAATGATTTAGACATTATTACTGAACTTACAGCCATTTTTACGTCACAGCTTTCATCTAATATTGCTGGAACGTTACCTGCACCAACACCTATAGCTGGTTTTCCTGAAGAATAAGCTGATTTAACCATTCCAGGTCCACCTGTTGCTAATATTGTATCAACTTCAGCCATTAATAAGTTAGTTAATTCTAATGATGGTTCATCTATCCAAGCTACACATCCTCTTGGAGCACCAGCTTTAACAGCTGCTTCGTGAACTATTTTAGCTGCTTCTATTGTAGATTTTTTAGCTCTTGGATGAGGAGATATCATTATAGCATTTCTTGTTTTTAATGATATTAATATTTTGAATATAGCTGTTGATGTTGGGTTAGTTGTTGGTATAACTGCTCCTAAAACACCTATTGGTTCTGCTATTTTCTTAAATCCAAATGCTTTATCTTCTTCTATAACGCCACAAGTTTTATCGTTTTTATATGCGTTGTATATATATTCAGATGCAAAGTGGTTTTTTATAACCTTATCTTCAACAACACCCATTCCAGTTTCTTCATGTGCCATTTTTGCTAGAGGTATTCTAGCCTGGTTAGCTGCTGTTGCTGCTGCTAAGAATATTTTGTCTACCTGTTCCTGATTAAGTTTAGCTAGCTCTTTCTGAGCTGCTCTTACTTCTGCAAGTCTTAATTCAAAAGATTCTTTATCTTTTACGATTTCTGGACTTACTACTTTTTCTTCAACTTTTTTAGCTTCCTTAGTCATCTGTTTTTTTCCTCCGTTTGATATTTATTTTGTTAAAATTAATGTTTTCGTTGTTAAATTTTATCTACTTTTTAACAAAAATTTAAATTATAGTTTTTTTCTATAAACCTTTGATTTATCAAGGCTTTAATCTTTTTTTGTTTCTTTCGATGAGTATATAATAGTCCTATTTTAGATATAAGTCAACACTTTTTTGATATTTTTTTATCATTCTTTTTCGCGAAGTTTTTCCTTATTTTAGACATTTCTGTATTTTGCAAGATGTTAACCGTTTTCCCTTTTGCGCAATTTTTTCAAATTTTTTATAATTTTTTTGCACTTAAATTTTTATTTCTTTCAATTTTTTCTTATTCTTAAATTTAATTTCTCTCATACTACTCTAGAAAAATATTATCTTACTGTTTTAATAAATTTTTACCGTTATATTTTCTTTAAGAATGACAAAGAATTCGAGCTAATATGTTATAATAAATTTATGAAATTCACAAATTCAAATTACCAAAATTGAAAGGAGAATTATACCGATGAGTATATTAGTTTTCGGGCATAAAAACCCAGATACAGATTCAATCTGCTCTTCTATAGCTTATGCAAATTTAAAAAGAGCTTTAGGACAGGATGCAGTAGCTTGTGCACTAGGAGAAGTTAGAAAGGAAGCAGAATACGCTCTTAACTACTTTAAAGTAGACGCTCCTAAATTAATAGATGGAGTTAAAGCTCAGGTTAAAGACCTTTGCCTAGATACAGAAAACATATTAAATGTTTCTTCTTCACTATTAGAAGCTTACAACCTAATGAATAACAAAAATGTTGAAGCTATTCCAGTTGCAGATGAAGAAGGAAAATTCGCTGGATGCGTATCATTAAAGAAAATAGCTGAAGAGTTACTTCATCAGCACTTCAAAACAATAGACACTACAATAACTAACATATGCAAAAACCTTGATGGTTCTGTAGTAGTTAATTGTTCAGAAAAAATAAGTGGTAGAGTATTCACTCTTTCATTTGATATGGAAACAGTAATGGAAACTCTTGAATCAGGAGATATAGTTATAGTAGGAAATAGATTTGAAGCTATAGAATACGCTATAGACAACAAAGCTGCTTTAATAATACTTACTTCTAATACAGAAATATCTGATGAATTAAAAGCTAAAGCAGAAAGAAATGGTGTTTCTGTTATAACAGTTCCAACAAACAACTACAAAACTTCAAACACAATAAACCACTGTGCTTGCATAGAATCATTAGTTGAAGCTTGTGATTGTGCGGTATGTGAATGTGCTTATGCAGAAGACCTTGATCTTTGCGAAAAATGTCTTTACCCTGTTGTAAATGCTGAAGAAAAAGTTGTTGGTTTATTATCAGCTGCTGATGTAGCTAAATTACCTAAAAAAGACGTTATATTAGTTGACCACAATGAATATGGACAGAGTGCAGATGGACTTGAATCAGCTAATCTTCTTGAAATAGTTGACCATCACAAATTAGGTGGAATGAAAACAGATCTTCCTCTATCAGTAAGATTAATGCCAGTTGGATGTACTTGTACAATAATATACAACATGTACAAAGAAAATAACATAGAAATACCTACTGAAATAGCAGGACTTCTTCTATCAGCTATACTTTCTGATACATTAATATTCAAATCACCTACAACTACTGAATTAGACAAACAGGCTTGTGAAGACCTAGCTAAAATAGCTGGTGTTGACATGGAAAAATACGGAATGGACATGTTCAAATACGGAACTTCTCTTGACGAATACTCAATAGAAGAAATAGTAAACATGGACTTCAAAAAATTTGATATGAGTGGTAAATCAGTTGGTATAGGTCAGGTATTCACTCTTGATATAGACTCTATATTCGCTAAACAGGATCAGTTCCTTGACTACATAAACTCTACTGATTTTGATTTATTAGTTCTTGCAGTTACTGATATAATCAAAGAAGGTTCTTACCTAATATACAAAGCTCCAGATGCTGTAATATCTGAAGCATTTAACGTTGAAGGAGCTCAGGGAGTATTCGTTGAAGGATGCGTTTCAAGAAAAAAACAGTTAGTTCCTGGACTTACTGCTGCAGTTAAAAACATGTAATTAATATTTAAAAATAAAAAAGAGCTACTTAAATAAAAATTTATAGCTAATATCTATCGGGGATTGAAAACATAGACAAACTCTTCTCCAGCTTCGACGTGTATACGAGTAAAATCTCTTGTTTCAAAAAAACTGCACGTCTCCAGATTGTCGAACGAGTTTTGTCTATGTCTTTCAATCCTCCAAGTTAGATATTTTCCTATAAAAATTTAATTTAAACAGCTCTTTTTTTATTTTACAAATTTAACTTACATGTAAACATATGATTAAGCAAAATTCTTCTAAATCATCAAATTCTTACATATATAAGCATATTTATGCTATATCTCGCAGATTACAACTTTTTCTATATAATCTATTATTAATTTACTAGCTTATAAAGAGTGTATAAATCAATATTTTCCATCGCTAATGATTAACTTTCAGTATTGAATCTTATAGACAAAACGAACTCGACAATCTAGAGACGTGAGATTGATTTACAACAGAACATATTTCTATAACACACGTCGAAGCTGGAGAGGAGTTTGTCTATAAGTTCAATACTACTAGTAAACTAATAATGGAAAATATTGATTATACACTCTCAAATAGATAGTCATTAATAGTAGATTATATAGAAAAAGTGCTGTTACAAGAGAGTTACCAAGCTCGCATGTAACAGCACTTTTTATTTTATAAGACTCATTTTGGGGTGTTATAACATATAACTCCATACAGATAGGCATATTATCAACCAGCTCAGTCGTTGATTTTATGCATAATTACTTTTTACTTTTACCTTTCATGGGCTTAATCCCAGAATACCCAGTGAAAAGCTGTTTATTTGGTGTTATTCGGTTGAATTTCTACTACACATATAGTATACTTTTTTAATTGATATATTAAAAGCGACATTTTCTCATTATAGTTATGACAAAAATTAATATCAGGAGGGATACTTAATGGATATAAATACTTATAAAATATTTGTTACTGTTGCAGAAACAAATAACATTTCATATACGGCCGAGCTACTTGGGTATACACAGTCTGGTGTAAGTCATTCCATGAAGAGGCTTGAAAAGGAGCTAGGACTTCAATTATTCATTAGAGATAGATACGGCGTTCATCTGACGCCTATTGGTAGAGATTTTCTTCAAAAGGTGAGAGCTCTTATGTCTGAAAATGAAAAGCTAGAACAGTTCATATATAATATCAAAGGACTAGAAGTTGGTTCGTTAAATATAGGTACTCTTTCAAGTATTTCAGTAAACTTGCTACCAGATATTATAAATAAATTTAACTTGGAACACCCAAATATAAGCATAAACCTAAAAGAAGGCGGTATCACAGATTTATACAACTGGGTTTTAGAATCAAAAGTTGACTTTACCTTTTCCTCTTTAGACAATATAGACACCAATAGAAATTTGGAATTTTTGCCAATCCTAGAAGATAAATACGTTGCAATATTTCCAAAATCATATAATATAGAAAATATAAATAGTTTTACAATATTAGATTTTAATGGCAAAGATTTCATACTTCCCGATCTTTCTTACGACAATAGTATATTTGAGATATTAAAAAAAGAAAATATAAAGCCCATTTTTAGATTTTTATCACAAAATGACTATTCTATCATATCAATGGTAGAAAATGGCTTAGGATTTGGTATACTGCCTGAGCTTGCCATAAAAAGAGAAAAAAATAGACTACAGTATTTACCGCTAGAGCCAAATTATTTTAGAACGATAGGTATATCTATGAAAAAATTTAAAGACCTATCTCCAGCAGCAAAAACATTCATCTATTTTGTTGCTAATTACTTTGATATTCCACACGATACACTTAAACAAAAATAAATAAATAAAAATGGGCTACTGATTTTACAGTAACCCATTTTTTATATGTTCAAATTCTATTAAATTCTTATAAAACTCTTGAAGATCCTTTGTATATTATACCAGCTTTAGCATCTACTGTTACTATCTCTCCATCTTTAACAGTTTTAGTTATATCAGCTACTGATACAACAACTGGAGTATTAAGGTTTAATCCTACTATAGCTGCGTGAGAAGTCATTCCTCCGAATTCTGTAACTATAGCTGCTGCTTCTTCTATGTAGCAGTTCATATCTTTATCAGTTGTTTTAGCAACTATTATATCACCTTTTTTAAAGTCTTTTATTTCTCCATTATCATTAGCTACTCTAACTCTACCTTCAACAGTACCATTTCCTATACCAACACCGTTTCCAAGTACTTCACTTATAACGTGAACTTTTATTAAGTTAGTAGTTCCGCTTACACCAACAGGTACACCAGCTGTTATTACAACTAATTCTCCGTTTTTAACGTATCCTGCTTCTATTGAAGCTTCTATAGATTTTTCTATAACTTCATCTGTATTTCCTGCTAAAGCAGATTTTATTGGATATACACCCCAAGTTAATGCAAGTCTTCTCATAACTGCTTCATTGCTTGTAGCTGCTATGATTGGAGCCTGTGGTCTGAATTTAGATACCATTTTTGCTGTATATCCTGAAGAAGTAGATGTTATTATTGCTGAAGCATTTAAGTCAACTGCAGTAGTACAAGTAGCGTGACTTATTGCATCTGTAACAGTAACATTTTTAGAACCTTTTTCTTTTAACATTCTATCGTAGTCTAAAGTTTGTTCTATTCTCTTAGCTATACTAGCCATTACTTTAACAGCTTCTACTGGGTATTTACCTGCAGCAGTTTCTCCAGAAAGCATTATTGCGTCTGTACCATCGTATATAGCATTTGCAACGTCTGTAACTTCTGCTCTTGTAGGTCTTGGATTTCTTATCATAGAATCAAGCATCTGAGTAGCTGTTATAACTGGCTTAGCTAATTCATTACATTTTTTGATTATCATTTTCTGAACTATAGGTATTTCTTCAGTTGGTATTTCAACCCCAAGGTCACCTCTGGCAACCATTATACCGTCTGAAACCTGTAGTATTTCATCTATGTTTTCAACACCTTCCTGGTTTTCTATTTTAGAAAGTATTAAAACATCTCCAGCGTTATTTTTTTCAAGTATTTCTCTTATAGCTAATACGTCAGAAGCTTTTCTAACGAATGATGCAGCTATCATGTCTATACCTTCTTTTATACCAAATTCTATATCGCTTACGTCTTTTGGTGTTATAGCTGGTAAGTTTATTTTTACACCTGGTACGTTAACACCTTTGTGGTTTTTAACTATTCCAGAGTTTTCTACTATACATTTTATATTTCCGTTTTCAACAGATTTAACTCTAAGTCCAACTAGACCATCGTCTATTAATATAGTATCGCCTTCTTTAACGTCATCTGCTAATCCTTTGTAGCTTACTGTACATATTTCTTTTGTACCAACTACTTCGTCCATTGTTATTGTGAATTCAGATCCTTCTTCAAGAAGAACTTCTGGGTCTGCAAAGTTACCAGTTCTTATTTCTGGTCCTTTTGTATCAAGAAGTATAGCTATTGGTTTGTTTAGTTCTTCTCTAACTTTTTTAACCATATCTATTCTTCCTTTGTGTTCTTCATGAGAACCATGAGAGAAATTGAATCTACATACATTTAATCCATTAAGCATTAACTCTTTTAAAACTTCTTCACTCTGTGATGCTGGTCCTAGTGTACAAACTATTTTTGTTCTTTTTATATCGTTTAACATATTTCCTCCTGATATAGATGGATAAATTTTGCACCGTAAGATGTAATCCACCGTATATATATGTATTATCTGTTACAAATATAACTGATATTATATTTTTTAATCTAACCTATTCCTCTTATTTCAAATTCTATTAATTTTATATTTATTATATAGAAAGTACTTTTGCCATTTCGTATAATTCTCTATTGAATGTTTTTGGCATAGCTAAAGCTTCCTGTATATCTAAGTCTATTATTTTGTTATCTTTTATACCAACAACTCTTGAAGATTTTCCTTCTAATAATAATTCAACAGCTCTGTATCCGAATCTACTTGCTAGTATTCTATCAAATGAAGTTGGGCTACCACCTCTCTGAACATGTCCTAAAACAGTTACTCTAACATCTGCTCCTGCCTGTTCAGTTAAAACTTTTTTAAGGTCTGCTGCACTACCAACTTTTTCAACACCTTCAGCCATAACTATTATACTGTGTCTTTTTCCTCTTTTCTGAGTTGTTTTTAATCTTAAAGCTATTTCGTCTAATTTTACGTCTACTTCTGGAACTATTATTGTTTCAGCTCCCCCTGCTATACCTGCGTATAAAGCTAAGTCTCCACAGTTTCTACCCATTACTTCAACTATGTTTACTCTTTCATGAGAAGAAGAAGTATCTCTTATTTTGCCTATAGCATCTATTACAGTATTCATAGCTGTATCAAATCCTATTGTGTAGTCTGTGTATTCTAAGTCGTTATCTATTGTTCCTGGTATACCTATAGCTGGGAATCCCATTTCGCTTAATTTTTTAGCTCCGTTGAAAGATCCATCTCCACCTATAACAACTAGGCAATCTATTCCATATTTTTTAAGTACTTTTACCCCTAATTTTCTACCTTCTTCTGTTTTGAATTCTTCACATCTTGAAGATTTTAATATTGTACCACCTCTGTGGATTATGTCACCAACTGAAGAAAGGTTCATTTCTGTTAAATCTTCTTCTAAAAGACCTTTATAACCTCTGTTTATTCCGTATACTTTACATCCGTAGTATATACCAGATCTTACAACTGCTCTTATTGCAGCATTCATTCCTGGAGCATCTCCACCACTTGTTAAAATACCTATTGTTTTCATTGAGTTATACCTCCTAAAATTTTTTCTATTCTATCTAAATTTTCTTGAGGACGTTTTCCGTCCCTGTATTTAAATTTTATCCCACAAGTTTTAAAAAATTAAAATGTCCTTTTTCTTAAAAGTCCATTTTGTGTTATTATATCACAAAAAGTCGTTAAATTATCATTAAATTTGAATTTTCTTTCGCTTTATATTATAAATACATCTTAGGTGTTTACTATTTGAAATACGCTACACTATTAGTACCGTTATCAAATATTTAGGTTTACTCTTTATCCCTAAATTTACACTATTTAAGCCATTTATGAGTAACAATAAAAAAGGGAATATTTTTTTTAAATACTCCCTTTTAATCAAAATTTATTTTGTTTTTAAAATACAATCTAGTTTTTTAGTAAGACATTTTTTCAGGAATTACCCCTCTTACTCCACCCTTAGGGTATTTTGTGTCGCCAATGTATCTCGGCATTAAATGAATATCTTTCTAGAAATCATAAAAAAATTATTGTATAATCTATAATTGAACTAAAATTTAGGAGGTAAACTTTTATGTTTTATCTATTACTAGCAATAGTATGCAGTGGTTCTATAGCTCTAATATTCAAATATAGCGAATCAAAAGAATGCAACAGAGCACTTGTAACCACTTTCAACTACTTAACAGCTACTGTAATATCTGCAATAGCACTTGCAAAGTCTGGTCTAAATGTTCCAGCATCATTTGACGGAATAATGGCCAAAACAATGGCAAACTTCGCAGGGACTCTTACACCAGAAGGAAGCTTCGGAGCTTCAATACTACTTGGGATTATAACAGGATTTTTATTCTTTATAGGTTTCGTCGTTTATCAGAAGAGTATAAACGAATGCGGACCTTCAATATCAGGTATGTTTGGAAAAATGGGAATTCTAGTACCTATGATATTTTCAATATTCTTATGGAATGAGATGCCATCGGCGATAAAATGGGTGGGAATAGTATTATCTTTTGCATCTATATTAATAATAAATGTAAATCCTGCCAATTTAAAAGAGTCAGATTTTAAACCGATTCTGATAATTTTATTCGTATTTTATGGATGTGCAGACTTTATGAATAAAGTATTCCAGAAATACGCATTAGTAGAGTATAAAAACTTCTTCCTACTAATAGTATTTATATCTGCTACAATATTCAGTTTAGGTATGCTATTTAAGAATAGAAAAGAAGGGTTCAATCTTACTAGCTGTTTAGTTGGTATTGGGGTTGGTATTCCAAATATGTTCTCTTCATTCTTCCTTATAGATGCTCTAAAAACACTTGAAGCTGCTGTTGTTTATCCAATATTCAGCGCTGGTGGTATAGTGTTTATCATGTTTATGAGTTATATAATATTTAAAGAAAGACTTAGCAAAAAAGAAAAACTTGCCGCTGCTCTTACAATAGTCAGCATGGCAATTGTAAATATATAATTTTAAAAAATATTTTTATGTCAATAAAACATAGCCATAGCATTTTTTATCTATACAATTATGCTATGGCTATGTTCTTTTTTATCCAAAAAAACTAACCCTTTTTTTAATTTATTTATTTTTTACAACCTTATATTATAAAGTATCATTTATTTTACTTTAACTTTAATATTTAGCATTATTTCTGTTTGTTTTTTTATTTTATGATATATTTTTTATGTTTTTTATTTTCTTATAACGGATATTATACTTTGTACAGAAGTTAAATTTATTATTCTGATAATATGAAAATATCGTTAATAAAAAAACATTATTTTTTAAAGGAAAACGATTGTTATTTTTGAGTATATTTATTATTTTTTAGAATAAAGTGATTTTTTTTTGATTATACATAGTTTTTTTCTATTATCACTTCTTTTTTTGTACCCAGTATATATTTTATGGTGTTTACAGATTGTTTTTTTTTTAATATAATATATATGAACTCAATACCTAATATAACATAAATTAAGATTCTAAAATTTTAATTTACTAACTAACCACTTTAAAGATATTTTAAATTATCCTCTAATTTAAAATAATCAATCTGTAGGAAAAACCACCTTTATATAAAGGTGGTTTTTTCTATATGATATTTATTTTTTTTCGAATTTAATGTTTTTATATTTTTTTAATAATTAAAGCTATATCTCTTCAATCTCTATATTTAATTTACCAACTAAACTTCCCAACTCTTTTTTCAGTTCTTCGTCTGCATTTATGTACATCCCCGGAACTTTATATGCTATAGGTTTGCTCATATCTATGTTTTGATCTTTAGGCAACAATACTAACCTATCCCTTCCAGGATATTTTCTAGTTATTGTAAATATCTTCATAAGCAGCTCTTCATCCCCTACAGTGTCTATTCTAACATTCATCTGTCTATTCTTAGATTTGCTTGAATTGCTTCTTACATCAAAAGATATCTTTTCACTATTAAACCGATATTCTTCATTGATATCTTTTATATCTCTAGCGATTAATTTTGCTTCATCATCGTCAATACTTATCGCACCTTTTATTAGTATTATACTGTCATCGTTTAGTAGTATGTTGAATTTTTTAAGAGTCTGAGGGAACACTACAACCTCTATAGCTCCATATAAATCTTCTAGTGTGATAAACGCCATTATTTCATTTCTCTTCGTAGTCATTATTCTCTTGGCGATTACCATTCCACCCATGATTACTTCTCTATCGTGAAGCTTCATGAATGTTTTTTCGTTCTCTTTTAGCTCGTTTATCTTTTTCATGTTTATGCTAGTTTTTCTATCTAGCTCAGATTTGTATTCTGATAATGGATGTCCGCTAAGATACATTCCCAGCACTTCTTTTTCCATGTTCAGTCTTTCTTTTTCGCTAAACTCCCTTACAACAGGCAGATTTGTAGAAAGTTGCATATCTGGTACTTCTTCTACCTGTGCAGAAAATGCGTCAAATAGTGAAATCTGTCCCTGGACGTTTTTCTTTCTATCCATAGATATACTTTCTAGCACTGACTCATATCCAGCCATAAGTGTGGCTCTATTCTCGCTAATTTGGTCAAATGCACCACATTTGATAAGACTTTCAACCACTCTTTTATTTGTATCTTTTGTATCAAGTCTTTTTGCGAAGTCTACAAAGTCTTTGAATTCCCCATTTTCTTCTCTTTCTTTTACAATATTTTCGATTATATTTACCCCTACGTTTTTAACCGCAGCAAGCCCAAATCTTATACTATCGCCCTCAACAGAGAATTTTGAAAAACTCTTATTTATATCTGGTGGATTAACAGATATTCCTATTGCATTGCATTCTCTAATATACTCGACAACTTTATCTGAGTTCCCCATTATACTAGTCATAAGAGCTGCCATGAACTCAACTGGATAGTGCACTTTTAAGTATGCTGTTTCATATGCTAAAACACCATACGCAGCTGCATGAGATTTATTGAAGGCATATCTTGCGAAATCTATCATATCATCGAAAATTTTATTTGCATCTTCTTCTGATATTCCATTTCTTATACATCCAGGAATTTCTATATTTCCTTCATCGTCAAATTTTCCATGTATGAAGTACTGTCTTTCCTCTTCCATGACGTCCATTTTCTTCTTACTCATTGCTCTTCTAACTAAGTCACTTCGACCATAGCTATATCCAGCAAGATCCCTAACAACCTGCATAACCTGTTCCTGATATACTAGACACCCATATGTTACCTCTAGTATAGGTCTTAGTTTATCATTTATATATGTTACTTTTTCTGGGTTGTTTTTGTTTTCTATATATGTCGGAATTGAGTCCATTGGACCCGGTCTGAATAGAGATATACCGGCTACTATATCTTCAAAGCTATTTGGTTTTAGCTGTTTCATAAAGTTTCTCATACCAGAACTTTCTAGCTGGAATACACCAAGTGTATTTCCTTGAGATAATGTTTCAAATACTTCATCGTCATCATATTCCATTTTTGAAAAATCTATATGCTCTGTGTATCCTTTTATATCTCTGTTTAATTCTATTAAATCTAGCGCATCTCTGATAACTGTCAGAGTTCTAAGTCCTAAGAAGTCCATTTTTAGAAGTCCTAGTTCTTCAAGTGTAGTCATTGTAAACTGAGTAGTTATAGAGTCCTGATGCTTGTATAGTGGCACGTATTCGTCTACAGGGTTTCTGGCTATAACGACACCTGCTGCATGTGTAGATGCGTGTCTTAGAGTACCTTCTAATCTCTTAGAGATATCTATAACTTCTCTAGCCTCTGCATCAGACTCATAAAGTTCTACAAGTGTAGGATTGCTGTCCATAGCCTTGTCTATAGTCATACCTAGCTCAAAAGGTATTTCCTTAGCTATTTGATCTGCTTTGTTATAAGAAACATTTAAAACTCTGGCAACGTCTCTTATCGCTATTTTGGCACCCATTGTACCAAATGTTATTATCTGCGCAACATGGTCTTCCCCGTATTTTCTTTTTACATAGTCTATAACTTCTTCACGTCTTTCGTAGCAGAAGTCGATATCTATATCGGGCATGGATACCCTCTCTGGATTTAGGAACCTTTCAAACAGTAGGCTGTACTTCATTGGGTCTATATCTGTTATTTTTAAAGTATATGCAACTATAGAACCTGCAGCACTCCCTCTACCAGGTCCAACCATTATATTGTTCTGTTTTGCAAAGTTTATAAAGTCCCAAACTATAAGGAAGTACTCAACATATCCCATATTTTCTATTGTATTTAACTCGTACTCAAGTCTTTCTTTGTATTCCTCAGGACAATCTTCTCCATATCTTTCTACAAGTCCTTTTTGACAAAGTTCTCTAAAGTATCCATTAGTAGTGTATCCCTCTGGAACATCGTATCTTGGAAGATGATATTTGTTGAATTCAAATTCTACATTACATCTCTCCGCAATTTCATTTGTATTATCTAAAGCTTCCTCTAGCTCTGGGAATAATTGCTCCATTTCTTCTCTACTCTTTAAGTAGAATTCATCACTAGGGAATTTCATTCTATTTTCGTCGTCTATAGTCTTCTGCATCTGAAGACACATAAGTATATCCTGAATTTTTGCGTCGTCTTTATCCACATAATGCACATCATTTGTCGCAACCAGTGGAATATTTAATTCTCTTGATAGTCTAACTACTTCTGTGTTTACCTGTTTCTGCTCTGGAAGCCCATGGTCCTGTATTTCTAGGTAGTAGTTACCATTGCCAAATATATCCCTATACTCCATAGCTAGTTTTCTAGCTTTGTCGTAATTTCCGTTCATTATGGCTCTCGGTACATCACCAGCAAGACACGCAGAAAGTGCTATCAAGCCTTGACTGTGCTTTTTAAGCTCGTCCATATCTGTTCTAGGCTTATAGTAAAAACCGTCTACATAAGACTTAGATACTATTTTTATAAGGTTTTTATATCCTGTCATGTCTTTAGCCAAAAGTACTAGATGACCTTGATGCTTGTCGTAGTTTGGATCTTTATCTGTAAGCTTTCTCGGTGCTGTATATACTTCACATCCAATTATAGGCTTTATTCCTTCAGCCTTTGCAGCTTTATAAAAATCTATCGCTCCAAACATACATCCATGGTCAGTTATTGCAACGGCAGTCATCCCTTTTTCTTTAGCTCTTTTTACAAGAGTCTTTACCCTAGAGAATCCGTCTAGCAAACTATACTCTGTATGTACATGAAGATGTGTAAAGTTTTTTTCCATTCGTCCACCTGGTTCTAAAAATATATACAAATGTACTCATTTTAGATATTTCGCTCTTATTCTATCTTTTGATAGTTTTAAGTCTTGGTTGAGCCAGTTATCTCGATAAAATTTCTATCTCGATTATCCCACAACCGTATTTTTTATTTATTTAAAGCATTTTATCTAATCCCCGTCACCGATAAAACATACCCTCTATTTATCAACTGTTGAATAAATACAAAATATATTTGTGATTAAATAAAATATACTTTTAATCTATCTTTTTACTTTGTATCAGCAATTCTACTTTCTAATATTTCCTTAACTTTCTTATAACTTGTAAACATCTTTATTTCTTTATCATATTTTCTTTCTAAAATATTCTTACTTGCATTTATATCTGCATGAATTTCTCCACAATTATCACACGTAAACAAATCTACATTTCTTATCCCAAATCTTCCACATTTACTACAAATTTGACTTGTATATGCTGGATTTATGTATGTAAATTCAATACTACTTAATTTAAATTTGTACTCAAGTCTATCTCTTATGTAGCCCTTTATCCATCTCGATAACTTTCTTTTTACAGATTTTGGATATCTGTCATCCCAACTCACAAAATCTAAATTTTCCATTACAACTTCCTTCGGCTTTTCTGACTTTATAAATTCATCGATATTTTTATTGATATAAGATTTAACTGTTTCATCGTGTTTATTTTTGTTGTTTCTGTATTTTTTCTTTCCTAAATTATTTTTAAGTATGTTGTCTGCTTTTTTAGTGTTACCTTCTTCGAGGTATTTTCTTCTAAGTGCGAAAAATCTGTTTCGATTAGCATTTTTTTTGTTCAATCTTTCGGTTTCCTTACTTAAATAATAATTCAGTTTTTCTCCATACAGATTTCCATTTGATGTTGCAAATAAATATCTATATCCTTTGTCTATTCCTATAATATTTTCGTTAGTATTTTCCTTTGATTCCACTTCTAATGGAATATGTATTCTCACTACATTATCTATAATTTTGATTTTAAGTGTTTTGTTGTATTTATTTGAATCCCTCAATTTAATCGGTACTCTTTTTCTTGTTTCCATTGAAGATATATAAATATAATTTTCATTTGTGTTATTTTTTGAATATCTATACAAACCTGTGTCTATCGAAAAAGAATTTATTTTGTTCGTATAAGGAACTTTCCCTTTATATCTTCTAGTGTATCTTTTTATCAAGTTATTCAAATATTTAATATTTAAGTTTTTCCCTTTAAATTTTTTAGGAATATCAAAGTTTATATTGTTTAATACGTTATAATAAAGCTTATTTGCTGATAGTATATAATTTATATAATA
>NZ_QUGE01000002.1:0-198762 GCF_003478825.1 Peptoclostridium sp. AF21-18 | reverse complement strand
GATTATTATATGAAATTGAACCGCGGAGTGCCGAACGGCACGCTCCGTGGTGTAGAGGGGCTACAAGTTAGCCCCTACTTGATATGTTATTAGCCTAGGCTAATAACATTTTATTTAATTTTAGTCGTCAAAGTAATCGAAGTTATCGTCTTCATCTTCAAAGTAATCTTCATCGTCATTGAATTCATCGTAGTATTCGTCGTCGAATTCATCATCATCAAATTCTTCGTCGTTGTCTTTTATTCTGTTCCAAGTTAGTAGTATTGGACTATATATTTTTTGTGGAGATATTCTTTTGTTTAGCATAGTATATCCCTCCTTAATTCTTTTAATAAGAATTTCTATATTTTTATCAAAAAATCCTCTTTATATGATAAAACTTTTGATTATTTTCTTTATTATATATAAAATGTAATTAGAAATGATTTTATTTAGTTTGAAGGTGATTATATGAATAAGAGAATAAGTAGTAAACTTTTTAATGAGATTAATAGATATATAAAAGATAGATATATAGATCAAGAAATATTATTTAATGATGCTAGTATATCTTCTTTGCCATTAGAGGAAAAGTGTTTGCAAATTAATGAGGATGTAAAAGTTTGCGAGGTACCAGATTTTCTGAAGCGTAGAAGAAAAATATCTGAGTATGATTTGGAGCAACAGTTAGAGAAGTCTTTTTCTGAGGAGCTTCTTTCTATTATAGAAAAAAGAAATCTTAAGACATCAGATGTTTATAGAAAAGCGAATATAGATAGAAAACATTTTTCAAAGATAAAGAATAATCCAGATTATAGGCCTAGCAAAATAACTGCAATTTCATTTGCACTAGCTTTTGAATTAGATTTGGATGAAACAGAGGCTTTTATTGGGAAGGCTGGGTATAAGCTAACTCATAGTAGTAGATTTGATATTATAATTGAGTATTGTATAGAAAATAAAATATATGATGTATTAGAAGTAAATGATATTTTATATGATTTTGGAGAAAATTTAATAGGATGTTAAATTTAAAAAATACCTTATTATATTTATGGAATAGTTTGTTAGAATTATAATATATAGATTAATTTTTAATTGTCACCTACCGTGCGACCATTTGTATTTTGGAATATTCTATACTGTGAATATAGATAAAAAATATAAAAGGGAGATAATGGTATGAAAAATTTGACAGAATTAGTATTTATAATTGATAAATCTGGATCTATGAGTGGGCTAGAGAGTGATACAATAGGTGGGTTTAATTCACTTATAAAGAAACAGAAAAAAGAAGAGGGAGATGCTCTTGTATCTGCTATATTTTTTAATGAAAAGAGTGATGTGGTATTAGATAGAGTTGATATAAAAGAAGTAAAAGAGCTTACAGAAGAGGAATATGTTTGTATGAGTTGCACAGCACTTTTGGACGCTGTTGGAGATTCGATAAAGCATATAAGAAATATTCATAAATATGCAAGAAAAAAAGATATTCCTGAAAAAACTATTTTCATTATTATAACAGATGGACTTGAAAATGCCAGTGAAAAATACAGATACCATGATGTAAAAAGATTAATTGAAAGAGCTAAAGAGGAAAGTAAGTGGGAGTTTCTTTTCTTAGGAGCAAATATAGATGCAATAGGTGAGGCTAAGAATCTTGGAATTGAAGAAGATTATGCGGTTGAGTTTTGTTGTGATGAGAGGGGAATAGAATTAAATTATGAGGCAGTTTCTGATGCTGTTAAAATGATGAGATGTTGCGATGAGGAAATTGGAAGTGTATGGAAAAAAGATATAGAAGAAGATTTAAAAAGAAGAAAATAAAATATAGATAATAAATATATAAAATAAATTGTAAAGACAACTGATTAAAAATATTAGTTGTCTTTTTATATGTTTGAAAAAATAAAATAAAAGGTATTAGATATTTGCACAAAAAATAAAAAAATTACTTGAAGTAATTTCAAAATTTTTAAAAAATATATATACAAACAAAAAGAATTAATGATATTATTATACTATATTTTATAAACGATGGAGGTTTAACTATGATAAGAGTTGGAATAGTTGGTTACGGAAACCTTGGGAGAGGTGTAGAATCAGCCGTAAGTAAAACAAAAGATATGGAAATAGTAGGGATATTCTCAAGAAGAGATCCTAGCAGTATACATCCACATGATGCAAATATTCCTGTATATAAAATGGAAGATGCAGTAAATATGAAAGACGATATAGATGTTATGGTATTATGCGGAGGAAGTGCAAAAGATTTACCAGAACAGACTAAAGAATTTGCTAAATATTTCAATGTAGTTGATAGTTTTGACACACATGCAAGAATACCAGAACATTTTGCAGCAGTTGATGCAGAATGTAAAGAATCAAATAAAATAGCAGTGATATCTACTGGATGGGATCCAGGTATGTTCTCACTAAATCGTGTTTATGCTAGTGCAATATTACCAGAAGGGGAAGCATATACATTCTGGGGAAAAGGTGTTAGCCAGGGACATAGTGATGCAGTAAGACGTGTTGAAGGTATAAAAGATGCTAGACAGTACACAATACCTGTACCAGAAGCATTAGATGCAGTTAGAAGTGGATCTAATCCAACACTAACTACTCGTCAGAAACATACAAGAGAAGTATTTGCTGTAGCAGAAGAAGGCGCTGACTTAGATAGAATAAGAGAAGAAATAGTTACAATGCCTAACTACTTCGATGAATATGATACAACTGTACATTTCATAGATGAAGAAACACTTCAGAGAGAACATGGTGGAATACCTCATGGTGGATTTGTAATATACAGTGGTACAACTGGATGGGAAAATGAAAACAAACATGTTATAGAATACAGCTTACAGCTTGATTCTAACCCAGAGTTTACTTCAAGTGTGCTAGTTGCTTATGCTAGAGCAGCATACCGTATGAATCAGGAAGGCATGAAAGGTTGCAAAACTCCATTTGATGTAGCTCCAAGTTACTTACATCCATTATCAAATGAAGAATTAAGAGCAAAAATGTTATAATTAGAGAATTTAGAGTGTGTAGTCACTTTTATGGCTACACACTTTTTTTATGAAAAAATAAAATGTTAGTAGAATAATTATGTATTTAAGTAGTTTTAATAAAGTACAATAAAGAGTAGATGAGATAATATATAATTGATAATGATTATAAAGATTAACTATGATAATATTGAAAAAAACTATAGAAAGTGTTAAAAATATAGAGATTTAATATTTGACGCAAAAAATTAACATTGTTAAAATAAAAATGAAAAATTAATAATAATAGGAGGGTTATACTATGAATAAGAAATTAGTTAGTCTTTTACTAACAGCAGTATTATCTCTTGGTGTGCTTACTGGTTGCTCATCAAAAGAAGAACCTAAAGAAGCTGATACTAATACAGAAAAAGTAACAGCTGAAGCAGTTGATACTAAAACTGTATTTGTAACACCTGAATGGGTTCAGAGTGTTATAGACGGAAACCAGAAAGAATCTGAAAACTATGTTATAGGTGAGGTATCTTGGGGAACTTATAAAGATAGTCCAAGTTATACAAAAGGTCATATACCTGGTGCTATACATATAAATACAGATAGTGTAGAAGAGGGACCGGTATGGAATATCCTATCTCCAGAAAAAATAGAAAAGAGCATGCTAGAAAATGGTATAACAAAAGATACTACAGTTATACTTTATGGTGATCCTTCTGCAGCAGGAAGAGTTGCATTTACATACCTTTGGGCAGGTGTTGAAAATGTAAAAATGTTAAATGGTGGAATAGAAGCGTGGGAAAAAGCTGGATATAAAACAGAAACAGATGTAGTTGAAGCTAAAAAAGCTGAAGACTTTGGAACAAAAGTACCAGCTCATCCAGAATATTGCTTATCTATAGAAGATACTAAAGAAAAATTAAAAGATGAAAACTTTAAATTAGTAAGTATAAGAAGCGAGGATGAATTCCTAGGAAAAACTAGTGGATATGCATATATAAATAAAGCGGGTGAACCAGAAGGTGCAGTTTGGGGATTTGATACAGATAGATATGTAAATGAAGATGGAACTTGTATAAATATGGAACAGATGAAAGAATTATGGAATGAATGTGATTTCTCAGCTGATAATGAACTTTCATTCTACTGTGGAACTGGTTGGAGAGCTTGTGTACCATGGTTAATATGCTATGAAAATGGTATGACAAACATGACTGTATTCGATGGTGGATGGAATGAATGGCAGATGGATGACAGCAATCCTGTTCAGGTAGGAGATCCTGCTAGTGATGATTGCGTGCATACAACTGTTGGAGAATTATCAAACGATAAGGCAGCGAAATAATAATGAAGAAAGTAATATATTGGATAGTAAATTTATTAGAAATAGCATTTTTAGTAGGGGCGTATCTTGTAAACTATTTTACACCTAGAAAAATGGGTATGGCTAGATTTGTTATGTACAAAAATATGATGATAGAAGAGCAATATGTTAATCTACAAAGTATGAAAATGACAGCTGTGGGAGTAGTTATTTTATTAGCGGTAATAACAATAGCTTTATACTTTGCTAAAAAGAAAAATGTAAAAATATCTATGATTGTTGTTACATTAATAATGACAGCATTGTACTGTGGATTTACAATGCTAAATTCAAAAGATACGTATACAGCATTTTATCTTATGAGCCCACTTATAGGATGTGCAGCATTAATACAAATACTAAAAACATTAATAAGTATTCTATTCACAAAAAAGGTAATTAAATAAATAATAAGAAATATAGTGTGTAGTTAGTTTTCTAGCTACACACTTTTTTTGTGAAAAAAATAGAAAATATAATTTTACTAACTTTATTAACATTGTGCTAATATTAAATAAAAAACAAAAAATTTCTAAAATCTTGTAACAAAAACCACTTACAAAACGACTAATCTAATGAAAGGAGGAATCCCGATGAAAGAGCTTATCCAAGAACTATTCAACCAATACTACAAAGACATCTACAAATACATATACAGCCTTTGTCGAGATACTTCCGTTTCAGAAGAAATAACATCAGAAGTATTCGTCGAAGTGGTAAAATCAATAGCTACATTTAGAGGAGAATCGGACATAAAAACATGGCTATTCTCAATTGCAAGACACAAATGGTATACATATTTAAGAAAAAAATCAACTCAAATAAAAGCAGAGAGTTTACACAATTTATATGACTATAATTTTTCAGAAATCAATCAAAATATAACAGGAAATAAAAATAATTCATTGGAAAATATAAATGAAGAAATATTCTATAAAGAATTAAAACGAACTATATCAGAAATACTTAAATCAGAATCAGAACTTAGCAGAAAAATATTCAATATGAGAATAGATGGATACTCATACGTTGAAATTGCAGCAATATGCAATATTTCTGAAAGCTCAGCTAGAGTAGTGTTCTTTAGAACAAAAAACAAACTAAAGAAAATATTGGAGAAGGAGGGATTTAAAAATGACTAAAATTACTTGTGATATTTGTATGGATTTGATGCCACTTGTTCAAGATGGTGTGGCGAGTGAAGATAGTGAAAATGCTGTTAAGAAGCATATTTCAGAGTGTGAAAGTTGTAAAAAAATATATGATGAAATGTATACAAATAACAAAAATATAACAGAAGATAATAAGAATTCTCAAATAATAAACCCTCAATCAATAAACATAGATAAAGTAGCTAAAAAGGTTGAAAAGAAAATAAATAAATATTTAGGTATGATAATTATATTTGGTATTTTCTTTGGTCTTAGTTTGACAGCTAGTGAAGAAATGTTTCTAAATTCATTTATTATGCCAATAATAGGAGTTTTTGGGTATTATTTATTCCGTTGGAAAGCTGCATATACAATACCTTGTATCATTGTAATAAGTAACTTTATAATCAATGGAATAGGATTTTTAAGAGGAGTAGAGCATTTAGATATTATGTCAATGGTTATGTGGGGAGCTATATACTCTTTGTTTGCAATTATTGGAACTATAATTGCAGGACTACTACATTTTGGATTGAGAAAGGAGTAAGTGAATATGACTAAAAAATTTTGGAAAAGATTAGCGGTTGTTGTTGCTATACTGATGATTGTAGTACTTGCTGGATTTGCAAATGCATTTATGGGAAATCCAGTTTCAAAGATGCTTGCTCAAAACACTGCCGAAGAAATATTAAAAACAAAGTATAAAAACAAGGATTATCAGATAGATGATGTTGTTTATAGTTTTAAAGATGGATATTATCATGCTAGAATAAGCTCACCAAGTAGCATAGATAGTAAATTTAACTTGAGCATTAATATGTTTGGAAAACTAGAATATGATGATTATGCTAGTATAACTGATGGATACAATACTGCAGATAGGTTAAACGATGAATATAGAAAATTAACTGATCCTATTTTAGAAAAGATAATGCTTAAATATAAAGGTGATATATACTATGGAACACTAGAAATACGTACAAAAAATAGTATAGATTATGAAAGTGAATATGATGATATACCAGAGTATGCTATGGTTCAAGAGAGTTTAGAGGTGGATAAGCTTTATGATATTAGAAAATTAGGGCAGTCAGTAGGGCATATAATTATTTATATTGAAACTGACGATATTAGTCCTAAAAATGCGGCAAATATTTTAAAGTATGTTAGAGAAGAATTTGATGAGGCAGGTGCTCCTTTTAGAGCTATAGACTTGACTTTAAGACATAATAAGACCGAAACAGGGAGTGTGCCTAATGGTGAATTAAATATAATAAACTTTAATTACGATGATATTTATAAGGATGATTTAGTTGAAAAAGTTAAAAAAGCAGATAAAGAAGCTAAAGAATATTATGCAAAATTAGATAAAGAAAAGCTAGAACAAGAAAAAGAAGTAGATGAAAAATAAATCAAAATAAGTTTACAATAATTAATTATTTTTTATAAAAACTTTAGAGATAATTAAGGAAAAAGTGTTAATATAAGTATGAACAAAGGGGGCATGCTTATGAAAAAAATAAACGACATGATACAAATATTAGAGGAAAAAGGTAGATTTAAAGAAACTAAAAATTTTATTCAGCATGGAGATGTTTCTGTATATGAACACAGTGTATTAGTTGCTAAAAAGAGCTTAGATCTTGCTGAAAAATTTAATATAGATGTAGACGAAGAAGCACTTATCAGAGGTGCGTTGCTTCACGATTATTTTTTATACGATTGGCATGAAAAGGATGATAGTCATAAATGGCATGGATTCTTCCATCCAATGAAATCTCTAAAAAATGCTATGAGAGATTTTGAAATTTCAGAAATAGAAGAGGATATAATCAAGAAGCATATGTTTCCACTGACACCAGTACCACCTAAAACAAAAGAAGCTTGGCTAGTTTGTATGGCAGACAAAATTTGTGCTATGAAAGAAACTGTAGAGCCAAGATACAAAAAAGTTTGGAATAAGGTGAAGAGAATAGCTATATCTTAAAGAAAATTAATTAAAAAATAAATTAAGTAGTATATAATTGAATAACAAAATCAAAAGATGTCTGATATTTAAGGCATCTTTTTTTTGTTACAAATCTGCTTTAAAAAATACAAAATTGTTATATTTTAATATAATACTTCATATAAAATTTAAATAATAATACAAAATTGATTTAAATTATTAAAAAATCACCCCAAACTATGACAAATTATAACAAGATTAGCCATATCCTAGTATTAAATAATTAAGTATGTTAGTATAGGCAAAAGCAAAACAATAACTTGTTTACAAAATAAAGAATACTAGAGGTGATAATATGAAAAATAAAAAAATAAAAATAATTCTTAGTATGCTTTCAATTTTGTTTTTAGGAATAGTGAATACGGCTTTAGGTGCTCAAGATAATATAATTGATAAACTATCAAACAAAAGCTTTAAACAACATGTTGTATTTTATCCACAACATCAGGATGATGAAGTTTTGTGGGGAGGTAGCGCAATTAGAAAAGCAATAGAGCAGTGTGGAGCAGACAACGTATACGTTGTATTAGTTTCAGATGGGTCAGGAGTAAATGTATTTTTAAGAAATCCCAGATTTAAAGGAATTTCTAGAAAAGAAAAGGAAGAACTTAGAAATAATGAATTTAAAGCAGCTTTATCTGAATTAGGTGTTAAAGATAAGAATATAATAATACTTGCAGATAAAGATAATAAACCAGGAACACATTACGAACTTATGGAAAAAACAGCATTAAAATTTGAAAAAGAATTAGGAAGCGTTACACATGTAGCACATCATTATAAATACGATGATCATATAATGCACAGAAAAAACGGAGAAGTCTTGAAAAAACTTAGTCAGGAGCATAAAATCAAAGATACTAGATATTTTATGAAACCTAAATATATAGAAAATATACCTGAAGAAAAAAGAGAATACTATAAATCAGAAACTGAAAATGAAAGATATAGAGTTAAAAAGGCTATGGATCAGTATAAGGTTATAGACGAAAATAAAGGAAAATTGGGAATTGGATATATATCTGCACACTCATACTTTGACCATCTATACAAAGATCCTGATTATACATCAGTATTAAGTATTTACTAAATAAAAGGCGATTGAAAGATTTCAATCGCCTTTGGTTTGTTATTATAATTATATTCTTTCTATTATCCAACCATAAGCTCCATTGGCTGGATTTTTTTGATATTTAACTATAGCGTCAAATTTATTTCCATTTGCATCGGTAAATGATTTTACCTTAGCTTCACCTTTTTTTAGCAGTGATTTTACCAAAGTTTTATTAGGTTTCTTTTTAAACTTTTTAAAGCATTGATCTTCGTTCCAAATTCCATATCTACAATCTTTGTAGTTCTCACAGAAGAACCCTTTTTCGTATTCATATACGTCAGAACCACACACTGGACATTTTCCTAAGCTCTGTTTTTCTCCAGAATCTTTTGAAGTGGATTTTGAAGAAGATGTTTTTGCTGAGCTTGAATCTGATTTTTTAGCCTTTGTAGTTTTAGTACTAGCTTTACTTTTTTCTTCCATAGATTTTAAAGAAGATTCTTTGACGTATTTTTTATATTTAGTACTGTAAACATAGTGTTCTGGATTTATATTTTTTCTTGAATCCATTTTCATAGTATTGACACTTCTTACCACGAAAGAGCAGATATTGTTAAGGTATTCTTTTCTAGTAAATTGTCCTTTCTGAATATCGCTCAGACTTTTTTCTAGTTTCCCTGTAAAGTCGACATCTAGAAGCTCTTTTACAGGGAAGATTTCAACAAGGTTTATTCCAAGCTCTGTTATATAGTATGATTTACCTTTCTTTTTAACATAACCTACATCTTTTATCTTTTTAAGTACATCAGCTCTAGTAGCTGAGGTACCAATTGAATATCCAGAAAGTACAGTTGTATCGTCATCAGATACATTTTTACCACAGTTTTTCATGGCTTTTAGAAGTGTATCTTCTGTGTATGATTTTGGTGGAGTAGTCTGCTTTTCAACTGGTGCAGCACCTAGTACATCGACTTCTTCACCTTTTTCAACGAATGGAAGAAGCTCGTTTTTATCCTGCTTATTGTAAACTTCAAGATATCCTTTAGATTTTAGTACTTTTCCTTTTGTTTGGAATATTTTTCCGTCGACATCTGTTTTTATGTCGGTATTTTCAAATTCTGCAGGAGGCATAAAGTTTGCGACAAATCTATCTCTAATTGCGTTGTATACTATCATCTCGTCTTCATTAAGTCCTGTTGGTATTATATAGGTAGGCATTATGGCACTGTGGCTGTCTACTTTTGAAGAGTCGAAAACTCTCTTAGTCTTAGTAAATTTGATTTTATCTTTATAAGGAAGATTTTCTTTTATTTTATTTAAAGTCTGTTCTGCTTTAGAAGCTAAACTTTCTTCTAAATAGATAGAATCTGTTCTAGGATATGTGATAAATCCCCCTTTTCCTTTCCCTTCATAAAGAGACTGACATACACTAAGGACTTTATCAGAAGTAAATCGAGCATATTTAGAAGTTATATACCCCTGTAAAGATGTAAGAGAGAATAGCTTTGGAGCGTATTCTTTGGTATTTGTAACCTTTTTATCTTTTATAGTACCTTTATCTGAATTTATTTCAGATACTATTTTTTTACATTCTTCTAAATCGTCTATTCTACTTTCTTTTCCTTTATATATATACTTACCTTTGTAAGTTCCGTTTTTAGCTTTGAAATTTCCTTCTATTTCGTAATATGTTTTAGGAACGAAATTTTTAATTTCCATATCTCTATCGTATATTAATTTAACTGTAGGTAGGATAACTCTACCAATGTTTAACATTTTTCCGTTTCCGTATTTTAAAGTAGCAACTGATGTAAAGTTTATTCCAATTAGCCAATCTGTTATAAGACGAGTGTACCCAGCAGCCTGAAGATTTAGCATTTCATTGTTTTCTTTAAGATTTTCCATACCTCTAGTTATATCTTCTGGAGTCCATTCGTTTACAAGTATTCTTTTAATTGGTATTTTTGGCTTTATAAGGAAGAAAATTAAAAATGCTATAAGTTCTCCCTCTCTATCATTATCGGTTGCATTTATTATATATTCTATATCATCTCTTTTTAGAAGAGATTTTATTACATTAAACTGATCTCTTTTACTTTTATCTACTTTAAACTTAAATTTGTCTGGCGGAATGAAAGGAAAGTTTTCCATTTTCCAAGAGCCAGAGTATTTTTCTTTGTCGTAGTCTTTAACATCGTAAAGGGAAACTAAATGCCCAACAGCGTATGTAACTATATATCCATTTCCCTCAAAATAGCCTTGATTTCTTGTCTTAGCACCTAAGAAAGAGGCTATAGTTTTTGCTACTGACGGCTTTTCTGCCAGTATTAATTTCATCTACTCGCCACCTTTTTGATTTATTTTAAAAATTTGTATATATCTCTATACTTTAATTATGTACCAAATTATACCTATTTAGTATATAATAAATGTAGAAAATATTCAATAATGGAGGGAACACATGTTTGAACTTAAAATAAAAAAATTAAATGAAGATGCGATAATACCTAATTTTGCACACAAAGGTGATGCAGGTATGGACCTTTACTCAACTTCTGAAGTTGAAATACCAGCAGGGGAGACTAGATTAATAAAAACTGGAATAGCAATACAGCTTCCTCATATGACAGAAGCTCAGGTTAGACCAAGAAGTGGGCTAGCTTTAAAACATTCTATAACAGTATTAAACACTCCTGGCACAATAGATGAAGGATACAGAGGGGAAATAGGTGTAATACTTATAAACCATGGAAAAGAAACTTTTGTTGTAGAAAAACATATGAAAATTGCTCAGATGGTAATAAAACCAATATATGAAGTAAATGTAGTAGAAGTAGAAGAATTAACTGACTCAGAAAGAGGAGAAGGTGGATTTGGATCTACAGGAACAAAATAGTGATATACAGAAAGAGGCTATTGAAAATTTTTCAGTAGTCTCTTTTTTAGTCTTTGCTTTTCTGAGAAATTGAACTCGACAATCTGGAAGCGCCCCACAACATTTAAATGTGTTATATTAATGGGTGGGGCGCTGAAGCCTGGAGAGCAAATAATTGCGATTATCTACATAAAAATAGGCTGTTGTAAATATTACAACAGCCATTTTTAATTCTTATTTAAATGTTGCGTTTTCTATCTGAGGATCTTTTATTCCAAGTGTTTCCATTGTTGATTTGTTTATTATTGTTTCAGTTTCTTCTAGTGTAGCCACTGGTAATTCAGAAGGCTGTTTTTCACCTTTTAGTATCTGAGCTGCCATTTCTCCAGCTTTTTTACCAAGTTCTTTGTAGCTTATTCCGTTGCAAGCTAGTGCACCATTTTCAACATGTCCTTCTTCAGAACCTATAACTGGTATTTTGTTTTCAGTTGCTACCTTAGTTATTATTGGCATTGAAGATGCTACTAAGTTGTCTGTAGGAGCGAATATTACATCTGCTTCTTTTGCAACTGCTGCAACTGCCTGGTTAACTTCATTTGCCTGAGTTGCACCTTTATCTATTACTTTTATTCCTTCTTTTTCGGCTGCTTCTCTTAAAGCATCTACCTGTAATTTAGAATTTATTTCACTTGTGTTGCATACAACACCTATTGTTTTAACATCTGGTACGAATTTTTTTATTAGTTCTAATGATTTATCTACTGGTATTGCATCAGATGTACCAGTTACATTATTTTCTGATGATTCATTGCTTTTTACAAGTCCAGCTTCAACTGCATCTGTAACTGCTGTGAATACTATTGGTATATCCTGAGTAGCATTTAATGCAGCCTGAGCAGATGGAGTAGATACTGCAAATATTAAGTCTTTTTTATCATTTGCAAAGTTACTAGCTATTGTCTGAGAAGTAGGGTTATCGTTCTGAGCATTTTGGAAATCTACTTCTAGGTTTTCTCCTTCTACAAAACCATTTTCTTTAAGTCCTTCTATAAATCCTTCTCTTGCCCGATCAAGTGCTGGGTGTTCAACTAACTGTGTTATACCTATTTTTTTTACTTCATTAGATGAACCTGAAGATTCACCACTACCTGAGCATCCTGTAAGTAATGTTGCTCCTAATGTTAATGATAATACTAAAGATAATAATTTTTTATTTAATTTCATTTTATTTTCCTCCAAGTTTGTTTTATTGTATTTGAAGTTTCTAGTTGTATGGTTAATTTTTTAATGCTATGATTCGAGTTCCAGGGAAAAAATAAAAGCCATATAGTTTAAGACTACATGGCTTTTATTGATTATTATATTACTATAAAAAATAAAGCCACATAATACTCGATCTATGCGGCTTATATATAAGTAATGAAACTTCATAAAAATCGACTTATTATAACCTGCACAGACACAAAGCCCTGGATTGTATTTACCGAGGTCTGTATCTGTACAAAGTGTTTCTATTAGATACAGCCTCTAAATATATAGGTTATAATAGTAATAATAAAGTCTAGTTTTCATGATAGTTTCTCCTTTTCATTCGTTATAATTTATTAGTTCTTGAAATAATATTTTACAATTCTTTTAATTTACTGAAAATTGATTATCTTTTGAACTTGTATATATTCTAAAATATAAAATGCATAGTGTCAAGAGTTTTTTGAAAATTTATTAAATTGTTTTTCGTTATATAAATAAATCTTAGTTTTCTGTTTTTACAAGTTTTACGTCCATATCAGCTGGTTTTTCTATGCCTAAAGTTTTCATAGTATCTTCATTCATAGTTATAACTGGTTCGTCCATAGTTTCTACAGCTAGATCAGAAGGCTGTTTTTCGCCTTTTAATATCTGAACTGCCATTTCACCAGTTTTGTATCCTAACTGATAGTAGTCAACACCACCACAAGCAAGAGCTCCAGATGTTACAGAACCTTCATCAGATGCTATTATAGGTAATTTATTTTCATTAGCAACTTTTGCTATTATAGGCATTGAAGATACAACTAGGTTGTCTGTTGGAACATAAAGAACATCTGCTTTACCAACAACTGAAGTTATAGCCTGATTTACTTCTGAAGATGCGCTGATTCCTTTTTCTATTACTTCCCAACCTTTAGTTTTAGCGTATTCTTTTAAAGAATCAACCTGAACCTTAGAGTTAACTTCACTTGTAGAGTAGATAACAGCTATTTTTTTAGCTTGTGGAGTTAATTTTTCAACTAAAGACATAGTTTTGTCTATTGAAAGGAAGTCTGATGTTCCTGTTACATTTCCGCCATCTTTGTTATCTAAAGATTTTACTAGTCCTGCTTCTACCGGATCAGTTACAGCTGTGAATAGTACAGGTATATCCTGTGTAGCGTTGAATGCAGCCTGAGCTGATGGAGTAGATATTGCGTATATTAAATCTTTTTTATCATTTACGAAATTACTTACTATTGTCTGAGAAGTAGGATTATCGTTCTGAGCATTCTGATAGTCTATTTCTACATTTTCTCCGTCTTTATATCCGTTGTCTTCTAGTGCTTTTATGAATCCTTCTTTAGTCTGGTCAAGAGAAGGATGTTCTACAAGCTGGGTTATACCAACTTTCTTAACTTCATTCGAAGAAGATTCACCTCCACCAGAACATCCAGTAAGCATTGATACTGATAAAACTCCTGTAGTTATAAGTGCGATTAGTTTTTTGTTGATTTTCATAATAATTTCCTCCGTTTTTTTAGTTTTTGATTTGATTTGGTATTTTTTATACAGCGTATTCGAATTTTTCTAAAATGTCTTCAACAGTCATTTTTTTCTTATCTTCGCCGTTAACATCCATTACTATTTCACCTTTGTGTAGCATAACAAGTCTATCTCCGTATTCTAGAGCGTGTTTTAAGTTATGAGTAACCATAAGAGTAGTTATGTTTTTCTTTCTAACAATTTCGTTAGTAAGAGCTATTACCTCATTTGATGTTTTTGGATCTAAAGCTGCTGTATGTTCATCAAGTAGTAGTACCTTTGGATCTGCTAAACAAGACATTATTAGCGATAATGACTGTCTTTGTCCTCCTGATAAGAACTGAACCTGAGTATCAAGGAATTTTTTTAAATCAAGAGATATGCCTTCTAATAAAGCTTCAAGTTTATCATCTGTATGTCTTAGGCATTTTCTAAGATTTAAAAGTTTTCCTTTGTTTAATGCTAGAGAAAGATTTTCTCTAACTGTCATAGAAGGACAAGTTCCTAAGCTTGGATTTTGGAAAACTCTACTGATTACCTGAGTTTTTCTATGTTCAGGAAGATTACTGATATCTGTTCCATCTAATAAAATCTGTCCTGATGTTTCTTTTAATAATCCTGAGATTATATTTAATAGAGTAGATTTACCAGTACCATTACTACCTACTATGCAAACAAATTCTCCGTCTGGTATATCTATTGAAAGTTTGTTTAAAACTGTATTGTCATCTCCACATGGATTTGGGAAGGTTTTAGTTATTTTTTTAAGCTGTAGCATTTTTATCTCTCCTTTTTTATGTTTTAATTCTATCTGTATTTTTAATATAAATTTTATTCTTTTGCTGTTTTTTTCTTTAACTGAAGATTACCTACTGCTAAGAATGCAACTATTACAAGTGAACTTATAAGTTTTAGATCTGTAGAAAGCATTCCTAAGTTTAATGCGAAGTAGATAGTGAACTGGTATATGAAAGCACCTATTAGTATTGCTGTTGTAGCTTTGACAGCTCTTATTTTTTTGAATAGTGTAAGTCCTATTATTATTGATGCTATACCAAGTACTAGAGTACCAATTCCCATTGTTACATCTGCGAATCCTTGGAACTGTGCCATTAGAGCTCCTGATAGAGATATTAAAGCATTTGATATCATAAGTCCTAGTATTTTTATATTTCCGATATTTATTCCAAGTGATTTTATCATCTGTTCATTATCTCCAACACCTTTTAATGTGTATCCAAGTCCTGTTTTTAAGAATAAATCTAATAATATTTTTGCTATTAATACGAATATAAGTGCTATTACTACTGGAGGTATATCTCCTTTGAATAGGTTAGGGAATGTGAATAGAGGGATGTTTGATTTTCCCATTATTCTAAGGTTTATTGAGTAAAGCATTCCCATTGTAAGTATTCCTGATAATAGATTTGAGATTTTTACTTTTATGTGAAGAAGTCCTGTAACCATTCCAGCTAAAGCTCCTCCAACTACTGCAAGTAGTACTCCAACTAGTGGATTTAATCCTCCTGCAAGTGCTGCTGCTGATATTGCTGCTCCCATTGTGTAACTTCCATCTGCTGTCATATCTGGGAAGTCTAGTATTTTGAAGGTAATGTATACCCCAATCGCCATAATTGCTAAAATTAAACTTTGTGTAACTACTGAAATCATAAATTCAAACACTCCTCTTAAAAATTTTTTTGATTTTTATTTTTAATAACTAAACTTTTTTTAATAACTAAACTTTCAAAGTGAAAATTGTAAAAATAAAAGCCGCATAGTTTATATTTCTATGCGGCTTCAATATTCATATAAAAACAATTTATATAAAAATAGATGTAAAAAAACCACATAGTATTTGCTCTATGTGGCCGATATATTTTATAAAAACTTTACAAAACAAACAAATCGAAAATTAGCCAACATAGATACAGTCGTAAAATCCTAACGGCCTGTACCTATTCGCATGGAATCGATACAAACCGATCTAATAGTGGCTAAAATAAAATCGTCTCTGTTTATTCTTTAAAGTCTTCATAACATTCTCTCCCTTTCGTTTAATAATTAAAAATTTGAAATATTTTTCTGAAAATTTTGTAATTCATTTTCTATGGTTCTTATTGTAGCTCAGAGATTTTTTTCTGTCAACACAAAATTTAAAATTTTTTTAAGTTTTTAGAAAATTTGATATATTTACTGCTAAAATAAATAACTTGAAAGTATTGAAAATACTATTATCTTGTAATGAATAAAAATCTTGAAAAATTTTTAGAAAATTAGTTAAAATTGAATTTAAATATAACAATAAACTTACCTAAATTATGAAAAAATATTGTATTATATAATAAATAATAATATTCTAACGATAATAAAATTTAAATATTATCTTGAGTTAGATAGCAGAATTCAAAATAAAATTTTTTATAAAGAGAAGGATATGATTTTATGGGAAATGAAAAAATAATAGAGCCTCAAGCAACTGAGGAATTTATAGAAAAACATATACCGTTTATAATCTCGTGTATAAGTAAATTTACAGGAAGATATGTTTCTATAGAAAATGATGACGAGTATAGTATTGGAATGATGGCTTTTGTTGAAGCTATAGAAAAGTACAAGGAAAGCAGAGGAGATTTTTATGCGTTTTCAAGCCTGGTAATAGAAAGCAGACTAAAAAACTTCTTTGAAAAGGAAAATAAACACATTAAAAATAAATCTATAGAAGACTATAAAGAGAGAGGTACTGACTTAGTAGATAATTTAGAAGATCACGATAAAGATGATTTAAATAGAGAATTTACAATAAACGAGATAAAAAAATTAAAAGAGGAAATAGACGATTTTGGCTTTGGTTTTGAAGAACTTGTAAATGAAGCTCCAAAGCACAAAGATACAAGAGAAAAAGCGATAGATATTTCTGAAAAATCGAGTAGAGAAAAAGATATAACTGATTTCATGTTTGTGAAAAAGAGATTACCTATAAAAAATATGTCTGACAGGTTTGATGTAAGCGAAAAAGTAATTAGAAAGAGCAAGTTATTTATTATAACAGTTATAATTATACTATTTAGAGGATATAGAAATTTAAAACTATGGATAAAGAAAGGTAGATAATTATGTTATACAAAGGGATTATTATAGAAGTTAAGGATGAGTATTCGATAGTTGTGACTAACGAATCAGAATTTTTAAGAATAAAAAATAAAGAAGGAATGAAGGTTGGAGATAAGATATATTTCTTAGAAGAAGATATATACAATACTGAAGAAAATACAATTTTATCTGACCAGAGCAAAGAAAATGAAGAGAAATCAAATATTATAGATTTTAAAGAAAAAAAGGAAAAAAGCAAGAATAATATGAGTAGAATTTACAAGAGATTGGTTAGTGTTGCTGCAACAATAGCAATAATAGTAGGAACAGTTATATATACATCTTCTCCAAAATCTTATGCTACTGTATCATTTGATGAAAATGGAAGCAGCTTGGAGCTTAATCTCGATAAAAATAAAAAAGTGAACTCTACATCTTTAATAAACGGAAGCCTAGATATATCAGATGATGACGATTTTTCAATGGTTTTAGATCAGTTGTACAAACAAATAAAACGGGATTCTAAAAATAATAAAAATGGAAGAGTATTAGTTGGACTTTGTTTTGAAGATGCTGAGGATTTAGCTTATGAAAAAGAAATAAAAAATCTTATAAGTCAGAAATTTAAAGGATTAAATATTATGTATGTAAGAGTTGATAAAAATCAGGTTAATATGAATCAAAATGCTGAAATTTCAATGGGCGAGTACGCAGCTATGAAGATGATAGAAGAAGACGATATCGAAGGAATGACAATGGATAGATTAAATCAGATGTTAAAAGATGGAAAATACGAATATTTAAGAGAAGAAATTCTTGATGAATTAGAAGACAGAAGTGAAGGATATGAAGATGATGACGACGATGATATAGATGAAATTGAAGATTACTATAAAAATAGCAATAGAAAAAATAATAATACTAACTCTAATTCTTCTAATAAAAAATATGAATCAGACGACGATAACGATGATGAAGAAGATGATGATCATGACGACGATGATGATGAGGAGGATTAAATTACTATCATTAAAATAATTCTGAATAAATGGTAAAATAATATTGAAAAGTATAATTTAAAAATAAATAATAGAAAGATTGGTGATATTAATGCTAGTAGGTACTTCTAATCTTACTAAAAATATGGATAATGCTTGTGTTACAGAGCTTGAAATACCATTAATTGTAATGATGGAAAATGCTGTAAATGCAGCTATGAAAAACATGGATATAGATAAAAACAATTCTTATACTGTTGTATGCGGTGTTGGAAATAATGGTGGAGATGGACTTGGAATTGCTAGAAAATTATACATACTTGGCAAAAGAGTAGATGTATTTTTAGTTGGTAAAAAAGAAAAATTGACAGATTGTTCTTCTATAAACTTTAAAATTTTAGAAAATATGGGTGTAAATTTGACGTTTATAAATGACGAAAATATAAATGTCTTAGAAGAGTCGTTAAAAAATACAGATGTTTGTGTAGATGCTATATTTGGGACAGGACTTAAGAGAGATGTAACTGGTATATTTGCAGAAGCTATAGAATCTATGAATAAATTTTCTAAAAAAATATATTCTATAGATATATCTTCTGGTTTAGATAGCGATACAGGAGATATAAAGGGAATTGCAGCTAAGGCTTGTAAAACAATAAGCTTTGAGTTTTATAAACGAGGATTTTTAAACTATAAAGCAGATGATTATACTGGAGAAATCGTAGTAGAAGATATAGGTGTCCCAAAATCTATTAAAGATAAATTTCATAATAGTGAATTTATAATCGGTAAAAATGAAATTAAAAGATTTATAAAAAAGAAAGATAAGAACGCACATAAAGGAAATTTTGGAAGGGTTAGTATAGTAGCAGGAAGTAGAGGATTCTATGGAGCAGCAAAAATTGCTACAGAATCAGCTGTAAAAACAGGAAGCGGTTTAGTTACACTTATAAGTGATTCAGATGTTCAGGAAAAATTATGTACAGTATTTACTGAAGCTATGACTGTAAATTATTCAGAAGAAGAAAGAGTAAAAAAACTTATTGAAAATAGCAATGCTATAGGAATTGGACCTGGTATGGGAGATAATAAAACAACATTGAAGATAGTTGCAGATATTTTAAAAGTAGCAAAATGTCCTGTGATCATAGACGCAGATGGAATAAACTGTCTAAAAAATGATAAAGATATTTTAAAAAATAGTAAAGTTGATAAATTGATTACTCCTCATCCAGCAGAATTATCTAGGATAACAGGATTTTCTATGGAGTATATAAACAATAATAGAATAGATGCAGCTAAGGAAGCAGCTAGAAACCTTAAATCAATAGTACTTTTAAAAGGAAATAGAACAGTTATAACAGATGGATATACTACATATATAAATATGACTGGAAATAGTGCCATGGCAAATGGAGGAATGGGAGATTGCCTAACAGGTATAATAACATCGTTAGCAGGACAAAGAATGAATTTATTTGAAGCAGCTGTAGTAGGTGCTTATTTACATGGATATATCGGTGATAAATTAGCTGAAGATAAATATACAGTAAATGCAAGTGATATTATAGAAAAAATTCCGTATATAATGAAAGAATTTGAAATATTGTAAATAAAGTTGTAAATCGAGAAGGAAAAATTACAAAATTAAAAAAATTAATTAAAATTAGAAAAACTTGATACTTTTTTGTAATCATTGAAAACAAAATATGTACTATAATAAGAAAAAAGAAAACGATAAAGCAATTAAAAAAAGTATAATTCTTGAAAGGAGGGAGTGTATATGCTTTTAGGAATAAATATAAAGCTAGTTTGGTTAGCGGTTGCCGTTATATTTGGAATAGGAGAGGTGTTTACAGCGGGACTTACATTGATCTGGTTTAGTTTTGGAGCATTAGCCACTATGTTTTTAACTACTTATGTTGAAAGTATTCCTATGCAGGTAGTAATATTTGGAGTTAGTTCAAGTATAATGCTTTTTATAGCTACAAAATTAATGGTAAAAAAAGACGAAAGCTATATTTCTAATACTAATATAGATGCCCTTATTGGAAAATATGCTATTGTAGAAAAAGATGTATCAAATATAGTATATGGAATCGTCA
This sequence comes from Peptoclostridium sp. AF21-18, assembly GCF_003478825.1. Classification (NCBI taxonomy): domain Bacteria; kingdom Bacillati; phylum Bacillota; class Clostridia; order Peptostreptococcales; family Peptoclostridiaceae; genus Peptoclostridium; species Peptoclostridium sp. AF21-18. The sequence goes on along the minus strand of NZ_QUGE01000002.1, from coordinate 178,353 downwards.
ATTTAGAAGGTGAAAAATGGACAGCCGTATCTGAAAAAGAAGTAACTTATAAAAAGGGTGAAAAAGTAAAAGTAGTTAGAATAGATGGTGTTAAGTTAGTTGTAACTAAGTAGTTTGTATTTTAGATTATCTAAAAACATATAAAAGGAATAGATTAATGGAGGTGTCATTATGACAGGAATAGTAAAAACGATAATAAATTTAGTACTAATTGTAGCTGTTGTACTTATAGCTCTTTCTTGTGTAAAGGTTATAAAACAGTCAAAAGTCGGTATTATAATGAGACTTGGAAAATTTAGAAAAGAAGCTAAAACAGGGGTTCACTTCTTAGTACCATTTATAGATAGAATGGCGTATATTATAGACCTTAGAGAATTAGTTGTTGATTTCCCACCACAGCCAGTTATCACAAAGGACAATGTTACTATGCAGATAGATACAGTAGTTTACTACAAGGTAACTGATCCGGTTAAGTATGTATTCGAAATAGCTAATCCTATATCAGCTATAGAAAATTTAACAGCTACTACTTTAAGAAATATAATAGGTGAATTAGATCTTGATGAAACTCTTACTTCAAGAGATATAATCAATGCTAAGATGAGAACTATATTAGATGAAGCTACTGATAAATGGGGTATAAAAGTAAATCGAGTAGAACTTAAAAATATAATGCCTCCTCATGATATACAGGTTGCAATGGAAAAACAGATGAGAGCTGAACGTGAAAGAAGAGAAGCAATACTTCAGGCAGAAGGTAATAAATCTGCATCTATCCTTCAGGCAGAAGGTGAAAAACAGTCAGCTATACTTAGAGCAGAAGCTAAGAAAGAAGCTATGATAAGAGAAGCAGAAGGTAAGAAACAGTCTGCTATATTAGTAGCGGAAGGGGAAGCAGAAGCGATAAGAGAAACTGCAATAGCTAGAGCAACTGGAGAAGCTGAAATGATAAGAAGAAGTCAGGAAGCTACAGCAGAAGGTTTAGCTTTAGTATTTAAAGCTATGAAAGAAGCAGATATAGATGACAATATGCTTGCATTAAAATCTATGGAAGCCTTAGAAAAATTAGGTCAGAGTGAATCAGCTAAACTTGTTCTTCCATCAGATACTGTTGGATTATTAGGTACATTTAAAGGTATAAAAGAAGTAATGGAAGATGCAAAAGAAAATTAGTTTGAGATTTTTGATTTTATTGTAGATTAAAAAATAAAAATGGTATATAATACAAGTCGTGGAAAAGAATATCCGTTTCGGATATTCTTTTTCTTTTGTAAAGAACATGCATAGATTGTTTTTGGAATAAGTTGGAGGAAGTATATGTATGTTAAAAAGGTTTTATATTGTGGAGGAGAGAAATGAAGAAAAAATTTTTATCACTTACAGTTCCATCTGCGTTGGCGATGTTTGTAGCATCATTTAATACAGTTCTTGATGGTATGTTTTTAGGGATAGGTGTAGGAGATGATGCGATAGCTGGAGTAAATATAGTTATACCAGTTATAATGATTTTTATAGGTATATCTAATATGGCAGCTGTTGGGGGAGGATCATTAGTATCTAAGAATTTTGGAGAGGGAGATTCTGATAAGGCTGTAAATATATTTAGACAGGTTATAAAATCATTAATAGTAATGAGCTTGTTGATTAGTGTAGTATGTGTTGTATTTTCAGAAGCTATAGTTGTACTTCTTGGAGCAAAAGGAAGATTAGTTCCTATAGCAGCTGAATATTTAAGATACTACTCTATATTCTGTATTTCAAGTGTACTTATGGTTGTTTTTGGTAGTTTTTTAAGAAATGATAATGCTCCAAAACTAGCTATGGTTGCCAGTATGACAGCTACAGTGATAAATATTATATTAAATTATATATTTATATTTGTACTTCAGCAGGGTGTAAAAAGTGCAGCAGTTGCGACAGGTATAGGAAACAGTATTGCACTTATGATGATGCTATCTCATTTTATATTTAAACATGGTCAGCTTTCATTTGGTAAGACAAATATAGGTATATCGGCATTCGTTGAAGCTATGAAGATAGGATTTCCATCTTTCTTAGCAGAAGCAGCATTTTCTGTAATAATATTCTTCCACAATATTGCACTTTCAAATACTGTTGGGGAAAGTGGAATAGCAGCATATGCAATAATAAACTATGCTACATCTAATATATACAATATAGTATTGGGAATAACTATGGGTGTTCAACCATTAATAAGCTACAACTTTGGTACAGAAAACAAAGAAAATATGCTTACTTTCTATAATATGACTATAAAAATGTGTATATTTGTATCAGCTGTAGTGACATTAGTATATGCAGGATGCGGTAGATTTATAGCAGGAATATTCTCTAATTCGCCTGAAGTAATAGATATGGCTGTTATAGGTCTTAATCTGACTAATGCAGCATATATATTCCTAGGAGTTAACCTAACTAGGACAATTTATTATCAAGCAATAGAGAAAACAATATACTCAAATATAATGGGGCTTTTAAGATCAGTAGTTATTCTGCCTGTAGTTTTATTTGTATTTTCATCTAAATTTGGTGTAAATGGAATATGGGCTAGTCAGTTAGTAGCAGAATGTATAGTAATGGTATTTATTGGAATTACAGTAAATATATCATATAAAACTGATTTAGCTATAAAAAGCAAGGAAAGATATACTGGTATGAAAACTGTATAAAGGTAATAAAAAAATTAAGAAAAAGCTAGTTTTGAAATATTAAAATAAATGTTAAAAATATCTAAAATTTGATAAAAAAATGACAATTATGTATCTATTGTGATATAATAAAACTCGAAGTTATGAAAATAAAGTAAAAAAAGGGGTGGATATTAGTGCTTCAATTTGAAACTCAATTAAAAAAGCTTAAACATGAAGTATTAGTAGAAGTAGTAAAACTAGCAAGAGAGAACAACATAACAAAAAAGGAACTAGATAAAATTCCAAATAAAATAATAAAAGGCGATAAAGCTATATATAGATGTTGTGTATACAAGGAAAGAGAAGTTGTAGCTGAAAGAGCTAGAATCGCGCTAGACCTAGATCCAAATGGCGAAAATAAAAAAGTAGATACAGAAAAAATAAACATAAAAGATGGAGAACAGATAATATATGTACTAGAAGCAGCTTGTGATAGCTGCCCTATAAATGACTTTACAGTAACTGATTTATGTAGAGGTTGTTTAGCTCATAGATGTAAAGAAGCTTGTAAATTTGGAGCTATATCTTATATAAATGGTAGAGCTTATATAGATCAGGATAAATGTAAATCTTGTGGTGCTTGTAAAAAGGCATGTCAGTATGATGCTATATCAGAAATGGTTAGACCTTGTAAGTCAGTATGTCCTACAGGAGCTCTTGATATAAATAAAGAAACATCAAAGGCAATAATACACGAGGAAAAATGTGTAAACTGTGGTGCGTGTATGTCTGCATGTCCATTTGGAGCTATATCAGATAGAAGTCTTATAGCACCAGTTGCTAGATTATTAGAAAAGAAAGAAAAAAATATATATGCAGTTGTTGCTCCTGCTATAACAGGTCAGGTTCCTGCTATAATAACTTATGGTCAGGTTAAAAATGCAATAAAATCATTAGGGTTTAAAGATATGTACGAAGCTGCTTGTGGAGCAGATGCCGTTACAGTTCATGAAGCAAATGAATTTGTTGAAAGAATGGAAGATGGCGCAAATATAATGACAAACTCATGTTGTCCAGGATTTGTATCATATATAGATGTAATGTTCCCAGATATGGCAGATAAAATATCTCATACAGTATCTCCTATGATAGCGACAGGAAGATATATAAAAAATGTGGACCCAGATTCTGTAGTGGTATTTATAGGACCATGTACAGCTAAGAAAAAAGAAGCATTTAGAAAAGATGTAGTTGGAGCTATTGATTATGTACTTACATTTGAAGAAATGATGGCGTTATTTGAAGGATTTGGTATAGAATTAGCAAAATGCCAGAATGAAGATACTGATGGAGCCTCTATATTCGGTAGAGGATTTGGTGCAGCAGGAGGTCTTACAAAAGCTATAGAAAACTATATAGCTGACAAAGGTGTAGATGTAGATTTTAAACCAGTAAAAGTATCTGGAGGAAAAGAAGCTAAAAAGGTATTAACTCTTTCTAAAGTTAATAAAGCTGGAGGAAACTTTATAGAAGGTATGATGTGTGAAGGTGGATGCATAAATGGTGCAGGTAAATTTATCTCTATGCCAAAAGCAAAACCAGCATTTGATAAAAAGAATTCACAGTCTAGTATAAAGACAGTATTATCTAATGAAACATTATCAGAATATGAAGATATAGATTTAGAAAGACATTTATAATAAAGCAAAAAAGATGCGATTAATTTCGTATCTTTTTTTATTTGCAATTATTCATTGGATTATATATTTTGCATTAATAACAATTTGTTATATTATTTCATATTTAATAAAAATATTTTCTGGGAAATAATTATTTCACTAAATTCACAAAAAAATCAAATTTAAAATTTAAAAAATTGAGAGTTTGAAGTATAAAAATTTAAGTGAGAAAACAATGTCAAAATTTAATATTTATAATATATATGTCTTGATTTAAATAAAGCTTAGGGAAATAATAAATGTATGTTGAAATGTAAATTTTTAAATTGTATAATATAAACTTGAATAGTAAATGTACGAACAAAATATTTGGTGAAAGAATGAGAGGTGCTTTATATGAAAATTGGTTTTGATCATGAAAAATATTTAAAGGAACAGTCTAAATATATACTAGAAAGAGTAAATAATTTTGACAAATTATATCTTGAATTTGGAGGAAAGTTAATAGCAGATTTACATGCGAAGAGAGTTCTTCCAGGATTTGATGAAAATGCTAAAATAAAAGTTTTAAGCTATATGAAAGACTCAGTAGAGGTTGTTATATGTGTATATGCTGGTGATATAGAAAGAAATAAAGTAAGAGGTGACTTTGGTACTACTTACGATATGGAAGTTCTTAGATTAATAGATGATTTAAGATCTTATGACCTAGATGTAAACAGTGTTGTAATAACTAGATACGAAGGTCAGCCAGCAACTACAGTATTTATAAATAAATTAGAAAAAAGAGGAATAAAAGTATATAAACATGCACCTACAAAGGGATATCCTTCTGATGTAGATACAATAGTAAGTGAAGAAGGATTTGGAGCTAATCCATACATAGAAACTACAAAACCTATAGTAGTTATGACTGCTCCAGGACCAAACAGTGGTAAATTAGGAACTTGTTTAAGTCAGTTATATCATGAAAATAAAAGAGGAAATGAAGTTGGATATTCAAAATTTGAAACATTCCCAGTTTGGAATGTACCACTAAAACATCCTCTAAATATAGCTTACGAAGCAGCTACTGTAGATTTAAAGGACGTTAATATGATAGACTCATTCCACCTTGAAAAATACGGTGAAATGGCAGTAAACTACAATAGAGATTTAGAATTATTCCCAGTTCTTAAAAAGATAATAGAAAAAATAACTGGAAAAGAGTCTATGTTCCAGTCTCCAACTGATATGGGCGTAAATAGAGTCGGATTTGGAATAGTAAACGATGATGTAGTTAAAGAAGCATCTATACAGGAAATAATAAGAAGATACTTCAACACAGCTTGCGACTATAAAAAAGGACAGGTTGATAAATCTGCACTACAGAGAATGAAATTTATAATGGAAGAACTAGACTTAAAACCTGAAGATAGAAAAGTTGTTAATCCAGCTAGAGAATACAGTAGTGTATTAAAAGAAAAATGCGAAGATAAAAACGATATGTGTCCAGTAATGGCTATAGAGTTAGAAGATGGAACTATACTTACAGGACGTGGTTCTGATTTAATGAATGCATCTGCTGCATTAATATTAAATGCTATAAAACATTTAGGAAATATACCTGATGAAATGCATTTAATATCAAGAACAATACTTGATCCAATAGTAGAATTAAAATCTCAGATATTATCTAGTAAAAATAATTCTTTAAGTTGTCAGGAAGTATTAGAAGCATTAAGTATATGTGCGGTAACAAATCCTAGTGCAGCTTATGCTCTTGGAAAAATATCTGAATTAAAAGGATGCCAGGCTCATTCAACAGTAATGATGACTAAAGATGATGAACAGACACTTAAAAAGATAGGAATAGATGTAACTTGCGATCCAGAATTTGCATCACAGAATCTATACTATATATAATTTAAAACTTAAATAGAAATATTAAACTGCTACGAATATTTGTAGCAGTTTTTTTATGAAAAAATTTATTCGAAAATAACAGAACGTTTGTTTTGTATTTGCTTGTATCATTGTTTTAATTTTAGTATTATATTTTAATAGAAGATTAATTTTAAAAGGTGATAAGAGATGAAAAAAAGAAAAATTATTCATATAGATATGGATGCATTTTACGCCTCTATAGAGCAAAGAGATAATCCTTCTCTTAAAGGAAAGCCACTTGTAGTTGGAGGTTCTCCTCATGGTAGAGGAGTGGTTTCAACGTGCTCCTATGAAGCTAGAAAATATGGAATTCATTCTGCTATGCCATGTAAAGAAGCGTATATCAGGTGTCCTTATGCAGTGTTTGTAAGACCAAGATTTTATGTGTATAAGGAAGTATCAAATCAAATAAGAAATATATTTCATAGATATACTGATTTAGTAGAGCCGTTGTCTTTAGATGAGGCATTTTTAGATGTAACTGAAAACAAGAAAAAAATAAAAAGTGCTACAATAATAGCGAAACTAATAAAAGAAGATATTAAAAGAGAAACTGGGCTTACTGCATCTGCTGGTGTATCATACAATAAATTTGTTGCAAAATTAGCTTCAGACTATCAAAAGCCAAATGGATTAACTGTGATAACAGAGGATAATGTACAAGAATTTTTAGATGCACTTCCAGTAAAAAAATTCTTTGGAGTTGGAAAGGTGACGGAAAGAGTTCTAAAAAATAATGGTATAAATACAGGATACGATTTGAGAAATACTAGTCTAGAAAAATTAGAAAAGATATTTAAAAATAGAGGATTAGAGCTATACAATTTTGCTAGGGGAATAGACAATAGACCAGTAAATACAACTAGAATAAGAAAGTCTATAGGAGCTGAGACTACCCTTATCGAAAATAAAAACATAGACGATGCAGAAACGGTTATGATTTTAGATGAGCTTTGTGAAGAGGTTGCAGAAAGAATGGCAAAAGAGGATAAGGTAGCAAAAACAATAACCTTAAAGATAAAATTTGAAGATTTTAAAACTATAACAAGGAGTCTTAGTGTAAATGATTATATAAGAAATTACGATGATATTAGATTTTATGCGGCTGAGTTATTGACACATGTTGAGGATACTAGCAAAACAATAAGACTATTTGGTGTTACTGTATCTAATTTAGAAAAGGAAGAGGAATCTTTTGAAGAGATAACATTATTTGATTATATAGATTAAATCTATTATATACTTTTATAATAATCTGTAATATGTTATCATAAAAGTTAGATTATTTTAGTATCTAATAAATTAGATTAGACGAATTGAGTGTAAAAATACAATAATATAAAAAATATAAGGTTATCTAAAAAAGGAGAAAGGTGAAAAAATGGCAACTGAAAACAATCAGAATGAATTAGAAAACGGCAGTGTCGGTAAATTGTTATTTAAATTAGCAGCACCAGCCATAGTTGCACAGCTTGTAAATGTTCTATACAACATAGTAGATAGAATGTTTATAGGAAGAATGGCAAATGGTGGAGTTGCAATGGCTGGGGTAGGACTTTCATTCCCAATTATAACATTAATAAGTGCATTTGCAGCTCTTATAGGTATGGGTGGTGGACCACTTGCAGCTATAAAAATGGGAGAAAAGGACAACGATGGAGCTGAAAAAATAATGGGTAACGCTGTTGCTGCATTAGTTTTATTAGCGGTTGTAATTACTTGCATATTCCAAATTTATAAAGAGCCTATATTATGGATGTTTGGAGCAAGTAATAATACTATATCTTATGCAGTTGACTACATACAAATATATCTAGCAGGAACTATATTTGTTATGATAGCTCTTGGATTAAACCCATTTATAACAACTCAGGGATTTGCAAAAACAGGTATGATAACTGTTGCAATAGGAGCTGTTCTTAACATAGTACTAGATCCAATATTAATATTTGGACTTGATATGGGAGTAAAAGGGGCAGCATTAGCTACAATAATATCTCAGGGAGTATCTGCAATATGGGTATTAGTATTCCTTGCTGGCAAAAAAACTATCCTTAGAATAAGAATGAAAAACGTTAGAATAAATCCTAAGATAGTAGGTGGAATGATGGCATTGGGTGTATCTCCATTTATAATGCAGTCTACAGAAAGTTTAGTTCTAATTTCTTTAAATACAAAACTACAGATGTACGGTGGAGATATAGCAGTAGCAGCTATGACAGTTATGAGTAGTATAATGCAGATGATAACACTACCAATACTTGGAATAACTCAGGGAGCACAGCCGATAACATCGTATAACTATGGTGCTAAAAACTTTGATAGGGTTAGAAAATCATTTAAACTTTGTCTAATAAGTTGTTTAGCATTTACACTAGTTGCAACATCAGCTTGTTTAATGTTCCCAGCATTTTTTGTAAAAATATTCAACTCAGATCCACAGTTAATAGAATTTACAAGTTGGGCTATGAGAATATACTTTGTAGGAATGTTAGTGTTTGGTATTCAGATAGCATGTCAGCAAACTTTCTTAGCACTTGGAAAAGCAAAAATATCATTAATATTGGCTATGCTTAGAAAAATAATACTTTTAATACCATTAATATTCATACTACCTACATTTATGAATGATAAATTATTTGCGGTATTATTAGCAGAGCCGATAGCGGATATATTAGCGGTAACATCAACTGCGATATGTTTCTATAATTTCTATAAAAAGAATTTAAGTGAAGGTAAAACTAAATAAATATTATATATTTTTACAATGTAAAATGTATTGATAAAAAATACAGATTAAAATGTAATAATATAACAAAAAATCAACAGAATGTAATAAAAAAATGGTATAATATTAAATATGAAAATTTTACTTGAAAGGGAGTTTCAAAAATGGCAGAATTAACTATGCAGGAAATGCTTGATCTTCAGGATCAGGAAATGAAAAAAATACAGATAGGTGCGACTATAACTGGAAAAGTAACATCAATAGATAACGAAGAAATAAAATTAGAATTAGAAAACTGTGCTGGATTTGAAGGATTAATACCAGTATCAGAATTAAATTTAGAAAAAGGAAAATACGCTGATGAAGTTTACAAAATCGGTGATGAAATAACTGGTGTTATAAACAGTGTTAGACAGAAAGATACAACTGTTACAATATCTAAATTAGCAGCTGATAAAAAAGTAGACTATGCTGAATTAAAAGAAGCTTTAGAAAATCAAACAATATTAACAGTAGAAGGAACAAAAGCAATAGATAGAGGTATATTTGCTACTTACAAAACTCAGGAATTATTCATACCAATATCTCAGTTAGATACTAAATTTGTTCAGGATACTAAAAACTATGTAGGAAAAACTTTAGAAGTATACGTTAAAGAACTTGATGCTAGAAGAAATAGAGCTGTAGCTTCAAGAAGAGAAGTGCTTCAGGAAAGATTAGACAAAGAAAGAGCAGAAAGAAATGCTAGAATAAAAGCAGAAAGAGAAGCAGAAAGAGCAAGAATAAGAGAAGAAAAAGCTGCAGAAAGAGCTAGAGTAAAAGCTGAAAAAGAAGCTATGTTTGATGCCCTTGAAGTTGGACAGAAAAAAGAAGGTAAAGTAACTAAAATAATGCAGTACGGAGCATTTGTTGATATCGGTGGAATAGAAGGTTTAGTTCACAGAAATAATCTTTCTTGGGACAGAGTAGAAAATGTAGAAGATTTCGTAACAGAAGGACAGGAAGTAGAAGTTTATGTTCTTAATATAGATCAGGAAAATAGAAAATTCGGTTTAGCATTAAAAGATATAAACAACGATCCTTGGAAAATAGCTTCTGAAGAAATATCTGTTGGAGATATAATAAATGTTGAAGTATTAAGAATAATAGAAAGTGGAGCATTTGTTAAAGTTAGAGAATCTGTAGAAGCTTACTTACCAATAAGCGAACTTAGTGAAGATAGAGTTCTTAAAGTTCAGAATGTAGTTAATGAAGGAGATGAAATAAAAGTTAAAGTAATCGAATTCAGCTACAAAAATAGAAGAATGAAAGTTTCTAAAGTAGAAGCTGAAAGAGAACCAGAAGAAGATATAAGTGAATATCTTGAAGTTGAAGACTCACTAGGAAGCCTTGGAGAATTATTCAAAGATAAATTCAAAGATTTAGATGTTGAATAATAATAAAATAAATAAAATTTACAATTTATAAAACTAAAAATAAATATTTAAATATGCAGGATTCTGCATTTGGAGAGATAATAAGGCTGCTTTGTATCCCGATACAGGATTAAGGCAGCCTTCTTTTATAGGAGGAAAATGATTTATGAAAAAAGCAATAATAGATATGCATACTCATACAGTTTTTGGTGGTCATGCATATAGCACAGTTAAAGAAAATATAGATGAAGCAAATGAAGTAGGTCTTAAATTTTTAGGTATATCTGAACATGGAATTAAAATGCCAGGCGGACCTCATGAATATTTCTTCCATAATTTAAAGGTAATACCTAGACAGGTTGGAAATGTGAAGATATTAAGAGGAATAGAGGCAAATATATTAGATTTTAATGGACGTATAGATATATCAGATTATGATTTAAAAAAATTAGATTATGCAATAGCAAGTCTACACAATCCTTGTATAGTTCCAGGAACTAAAGAAGAAAATACAAGAGCTCTTTTAAATGTTATGGACAATCCATTTGTAAAAATAATAGGGCATCCAGATGATGATAGATATCCAATAGACTACGAAGCAGTTGTAAAAAAAGCAGCTGAAAAAAATATTCTATTAGAAGTAAATAATACATCATTAAATCCAAATAGCTCTAGAAAAGGAGCGGATAAAAATTATGCAGAAATGTTTGAGTACTGTAAAAAATATAATGCAAAAGTTATATTTGGCTCAGATTCCCATATATGCTACTCAATTGGAAAATTTGATAACTGCGAGAAACTTATAAAAGAATTAGAATTCCCTGAAGAATTAGTTATAAGTTATTGGGAAGATCAGATTGTAGAATTTTTTGGAATAGACTTTTAGATAGTGATATTTAGTGGTGCAGGAGTGGAATAATGCTAGAGAAGGGTTTGAGGAAAATAGGAAAAGAAAAAGTATTTTCTATAATAATGCTTGTTACAGTAATGTTAAATATATTCTTTATAAGTAAAGAGTATATTTCTTATGAATCTTTTTCAATAGATGGAAAAATATATAGATATATGGGAACACAGGAAAATACATCAAAGATAAAATGTGAAGATGGGACAATTTATGAGCTAACTGAAACCAGAAAAATCGTGGATGAAATGGAAAATGAGGAGATGTACTTAACAGGGAGATATAATAGCGACTATGAATTAAAGAAAGATGGAAAACAAGTAGCTACATATATAAGTACAAATGATTCAAAGAATACAGTTGTTATGAAATTGTTTAATGGAAATAAGTTTGTAATGGATGCTAAACTACACAACGAACTTTTGAAATCTGCTGTATCTATTTCAAAGGAAAATGGAGAGCTAGAGTACAATTTCAAATACGATAGCAAGGTTCCATTTGAGTATAGATTTATAGAATCTGCTATAATGTACCATTCTAGAGAGATGAATATAATGAATACTCAAAATATAGTTATTATACCATTGGCTATGACTTTTATAGGTGTAATACTTTTTGTATATCCAGAGGAAATATTTAGACTTAAAAAGAAATTTAGTGAAGGTATAATAGAATACACTATTGTATTTATGATTAGAGTAATAGGAATTGTTTTTCTTGTTATGAGCCTTTCAATGAATGCAATTAGATTTTAATTAATGTGGAGATGATTTTTTGAAGTATAAAGTTTTAAAGAAACAGAATATAGGAAGAAAATGTATAGTATGTGGTAACCAGAATGATTTAGGATTAAAGTCTAGTTTTTATGAGCTAGAAAATGGAGAACTATTATGTGTATGTCATACATTAGATGAGCATCAGAGTTATCCTGGAAGAGTTCATGGTGGAATTTCTGCAGCTTTATTAGATGAAACTATAGGTAGAGCTGTTAGCATAGGAAATGAAGAAGTATGGGGAGTAACTGTTTCCCTAGAAATTAAATATAAAAAGCCAGTTCCAACAGATTCAAAGATTTATGTAATAGGAAGAATAGAAAAAGAAAATAGAAAATTGTTTGAAGGAACTGGAGAAATAATTCTTGAAACTGGAGAAATTGCAGCTACTGCTTATGGTAAGTATATGAAGATGGCTGTGGACAAAATTACAGATGGAAGCTTTTTCTGTGAAGAAGAATGGTTTGAAGATCCAGATGATGTTAAAGAGATAGAAATTCCGGATATTAAAGATAAAAAGAAACACGATAAAAAATAGGAGGTGATTTAGTGAAAAATAAGTTTTTACCTATATGCAGAGAGGATATGCTAGAAAGAGGGTGGGAAGAGGTAGACTTTGCACTTGTTACAGGTGATGCATATGTAGACCATCACAGCTTTGGAACAGCTATTATATCTAGGGTATTAGAAGATGCGGGGTACAAGATAGGTATAATATCTCAGCCAGATTGGAAAAAGAATGATGATTTTATGAAATTTGGCAGACCAAGACTTGGATTTTTAGTAAACTCAGGTAATATGGACTCTATGGTAAACCACTATTCTGTAAGTAAAAGGAGAAGAGATAAGGATTTATATTCTCCTGGTGGAAAAATGGGGAAAAGACCAGATAGAGCTGTTATAGTTTATTGTAATAAAATTAGAGAGATTTATGGAGATATTCCAGTTGTAATTGGTGGAATAGAAGCTAGTTTAAGAAGATTTTCTCACTATGACTATTGGAATGATAGAGTTAGAAATTCTATACTAGTAGATAGTGGAGCTGATTTATTAGTTTATGGAATGAGTGAAAAGCAGATAGTAGAGGTTGCAAACGCTTTAAATGATGGTTTTGATCCTAAATATATAAGACATATAAATGGGACTTGTTATTTAGCTGATTCATTAGATGAAATATACGGAGATTATGTTGTAATTCCTTCTCATGAGGAAACTGTTTCTGATAAGAAAAAATATGCAGAGGCATTTAAAGTTCAGTATGAAGAACAGGATCCTATGAGAGGAAAGATTATAGTTCAGCAGCACGGAGATAAATATCTAGTACAAAATGTTCCTGAAAAACCTCTTACTAGAGAAGAGCTAGATAGAGTGTATGACCTTCCGTACCAGAAGAATTATCATCCTATATACGAAAAAGACGGCGGAATTCCGGCTATAAATGAAGTTAAATTCAGTATTGTAAGTAATAGAGGTTGTTTTGGAAGTTGTTCATTCTGTGCTATAACATTCCATCAGGGAAGAATGATTCAGAGTAGAAGTAAAGAGTCTATAATAAGAGAAGCAAAAGAAATGACAAAAATGCCTGATTTCAAAGGTTATATTCACGATGTTGGTGGACCTACTGCAGACTTTAGAGAGCCTGCATGTAAGAAGCAGTTAAAACATGGTACTTGCAAACATAGACAGTGTTTATATCCATCACCATGTAAAAATCTTAATGCAGACCACAGCGACTATATAGACTTACTTAGAAAAGTTAGAAGTATTGAAGGTGTTAAAAAGGTATTTGTAAGATCTGGTATAAGATATGATTTCGTTATGGCAGAGAAAAATGATAAATTTTTAAATGAGCTTATAAAATATCATGTAAGTGGACAGCTAAAGGTTGCTCCAGAACATATATCTGAAAGAGTGTTAGATTATATGCAAAAACCAGCTGGAAAGACTTACAATAGTTTTAGAAAAAAATTCTTTGATATAAACGAAAAACTAGGATTAAAACAGTATTTAATACCGTATTTAATGTCTAGTCATCCAGGATGTGAATTAGATGATGCTATAGAATTGGCAGAGTTTTTAAGAGATACACACTACCAGCCAGAACAGGTACAGGATTTCTATCCTACACCGGGAACTCTTTCTACAGCAATGTACTATACAGGACTTAACCCAATAGATATGAAACCTGTGTATATTCCAAAAGATAGACATGAAAAGGCTATGCAGAGAGCACTTCTTCAGTTCTCGAATCCTAAAAATTACGATTTAGTGCATGAAGCACTTGTAAAGGCTAATAGAGAGGATTTAATTGGATATGGTAGAAATTGTCTGATAAAACCTAGAAAAGGTGATTGGAGTTACGAAGAAAGAGGAAACTCTGGAGGAAAAGGTAAAAATTCTAAAAGTGGAAAAAATTCATCAAGAAGAAACTCAAAAGATAATAGCTCGCGAAATAGTTCAAGAGGAAAATCAAGTAGAAATTCTAAATCTAGAAAGAAAAGAAGATAACTATATAGAAAAATTGAAGTACGATTGGGGGGATAGGATATGGCAAAGGCTAAAGCAGTAAAGACCAATGCTATGAGAATACTAGATTCTAATAAGATAGAGCATAAAGAGCTTACTTATCCTGTGGATAAAGATCATGTTGATGGCGTTACAGTTGCCCACAGTATAGGTAGAGATGAAAAAGAAGTATATAAAACTTTAGTTGCTCAAGGACATAGCAAAGAATTTTTTGTATTTGTTATACCAGTAGCAGAATCATTAGATATGAAAAAAGCAGCCAAAGCAGCTAAGGAAAAGAATATAGAAATGATTCATGTTAAGGACATAAACAAGGTTACTGGATATATAAGAGGAGGATGCTCTCCTATTGGTATGAAAAAACAGTACAAGACATTTGTAAATGATACAGCGCTAGAGCTTGAAACAATGATTGTCAGCGCAGGAAAGATTGGATATCAAGTAGAGCTTGCACCTAGAGATTTAGAAAAAGTTGTAGGATGTGAATTTGTAGATATTATAAAATAAAAAGCTAAAAAAATATAGAGATTATAGTTTACCAGCGTTAATTTCTGAAAGAAGGGATAAAATGAGAAAAATAAACTCAAGAGTTATAACAGATACCGTAAAGGATATGTGTATTGAGGCTGCTATATTTTTAGGAGACGATGTGAAAAATCGGATTAAAAAAAGTATAGAAACAGAAAAAAGTGAAACAGGTAAAAATATTTTAAATATTTTACTTGAAAATGCTGACAAAGCAGAGCAGAAAAATATTCCTATTTGCCAGGATACAGGTATGGCTGTATTTTTTGTTAAAGTGGGACAAGATGTAATAGTAGAAGGAGAAACATTGACAGAAGCTATAAATAGGGGTGTATCTGAAGGGTATACTGAAGGATATTTGAGAAAATCTGTAGTTTCTCCTATTGATAGAGTTAATACTAAAGATAATACCCCTGCTGTTATACATTACGATTTTATAAAGGGAGATAGGATAGAAATAGAATTTGCAGCAAAGGGATTTGGTAGCGAAAATATGAGTGCTCTTAAAATGTTAAAACCTTCTGATGGTATTGAGGGTATAAAGAAATTTGTTGTAGAAACAGTATCTCAAGCTGGTCCAAATCCATGCCCACCAACTGTTATTGGAGTTGGGATAGGTGGAACTATGGATAAATGTTGTGAAATAGCTAAAAAAGCTTTATTTAGAGAGTTAGGTCAGCATAATGAAGACGAAAGTATTGCGAAATTAGAAAAAGAAATACTAGAAGAGATAAATAATTTGGGAATAGGACCTCAGGGATTTGGAGGAAGTACAACTTCTCTAGGGGTAAATATAGAAACATATCCTACCCATATAGCTGGACTTCCAGTTGCGGTAAATGTAAATTGCCATGCATCAAGACATAAGAAGGCTATTATATAAGGGGGGATTAATATGAAAAAACTAATAATGCCGTTGACTACAGAAGATATTTTAGATTTAAAAGCAGGAGAAATGGTTGAATTAAGTGGAGTTATTTACACAGGAAGAGATGCGGCACATAAAAGATTTATAAATGCTATTGAAAATGGAGAAGAACTTCCATTTAATCCAGATGGACAAGGTATATACTATGTTGGTCCTACACCATCAAAACCAGGAGAAGTAATAGGCTCTGCAGGGCCTACTACTAGCTATAGAATGGATGACTTAACTGTGCCTCTACTTGAAAGAGGTTTAAAGGTTATGATTGGAAAAGGAAAAAGAGCTGATAAGGTAGTAGAAGCTATGAAAAAATACAAGGCAGTTTATCTAGCTGCTATCGGTGGTGCAGGAGCATATATATCTGATTCTATAAAAGAATGTGAAGTAATAGCATATGATGATTTAGGTGCAGAAGCAGTTAGAAAACTTAGAGTAGAAAATTTAAAGCTAACTGTGGCAATAGATTCTGAAGGAAATAATATCTATGAGGAAGGAAGAAAGAAATTTATGAAAAAAGATTTTTCAGCATTATCATTAGAATTACACGAAAAAAACAGGGGAAAAGTACAGATGTCTAGTAAGATATCTGTTAAAAATAGCGATGACTTATCTACAGCGTATACACCAGGTGTAGCAGCACCTTGCGTAAAAATACATGAAAATCCAGATGACGTATACAAATATACATTAAAAGGAAATATGGTTGCAATAGTTAGCGATGGTAGTGCAGTTTTAGGTCTAGGAGATATAGGAGCCTCTGCTGGAATACCTGTAATGGAAGGTAAGGCTATATTATTTAAGGAATTTGCTGGAGTTGAAGCATTTCCAATATGTTTAGATACTAATGATGTAGATGATATAGTTAGAACAGTTAAAAATATAGCACCTGTATTTGGAGGAATAAATTTAGAGGATATATCAGCTCCAAGATGTTTTGAAATAGAAAGAAGATTAAAAGAAGAACTAGATATACCAGTATTCCATGATGACCAACATGGTACTGCAATAGTCGTATCTGCAGCGATTATAAATGCAACTAAGTTAATAGAAGGCAAAAATGTAGAAGATCTAGAAGTTGTTATAAATGGGGCAGGTTCTGCTGGAATAGCAATAGCAAAAATGCTTTTAAATATGAATGTAAAAAATGTAATACTTTGTGATAGATTCGGTGCTATAACAGAGGATTATGAGGGAATAAATGAAGCTCAGCTTGAAATGGCTAGAGTCACAAATAAAAATAAAGAAAAAGGTCTATTAAAAGATGTTATAAAAGGTAAGGATGTTTTTGTAGGTGTTTCTAGACCAGGAATGCTTACAAAAGAAATGGTTCAGACTATGGGAGATAAGCCTATTATAATGGCTATGGCAAATCCTACACCTGAAATAATGCCTGATGAGGCTAAAGAAGGTGGAGCATTTATAGTTGGAACAGGAAGATCAGACTTCCCTAACCAGATAAACAATGTACTTGCATTCCCAGGAATATTCAGAGGTGCATTAGATGTAAGAGCAACAGATATAAATGAAGAAATGAAGGTTGCAGCTGCATATGCAATAGCAAATTCTGTATCAGATAGTGAATTAAGTACAGAAAATATATTACCTATGGCATTTGATAAGAATGTAGCTAAAAACGTAGCTGAAGCTGTAAAAAATGCTGCTATAGAATCTGGAGTAGTAAAAAAATAATTTAATAAATAAATTTACAACTTTGTAACTATGCCAATCGTATGATAAATTAATCAAACGATTGGCATTTTTTATTAAAAAATTGTAATAATATTAAAGAATTTCTAAAGAAAATATTACAATTTTCTTCTAGATTATGAAATTTGATAGAAGTGATAACTAAATGATTTATTTTGTGGTATTATAGTATAATGAAGATTTTCATAGAAAGTTGAGGACAAGAGTATGACGGCAACTGACAATATACAAGTCAGACCACTTGAAGATATAGAAAGATGCATTGTAAAAAGATATAAAAAGCATATATGGTCAAAGTTTTTAAAGGCTATAAATGATTATAAATTAATAAGTGATGGAGATAGAATTGCTGTAGCGATATCTGGTGGAAAAGATAGTTTGCTAATGGCAAAGATGTTTCAAGAGCTTAAAAAATATTCAAATATAGATTTTGAGTTAGTATTTTTAGCTATGGATCCCGGATATAGAGATGATATAAGGGTTAAGCTTGAAGAACTTTGCAAGTATTTAAATATTCCTGTTGAAATATTTGAATCTGGTATTTTTAGAATAACTGATGAAATAGCTAGAGATAATCCTTGTTATATGTGCGCAAGAATGAGAAGAGGTGCTTTATACAATAAGGCTGAGGAGCTTGGATGTAATAAATTAGCACTGGGACATCATTATGATGATGTTATTGAAACAACTATGATGAATATTTTATGTTCTGGAAACTTTAAGACTATGCTTCCAAAGATAAAGTCATCAAAGAGTGGAGAAATGCAAATTATAAGACCTCTTTATTATATTAGGGAAGAATATATAAAGAGATTTGTTAGATATACAGGGATAGAGCCTTTAGATTGCGCATGTACTGTGACATCTAAAAAAGCTGGAAATAAGAGATATGAGATAAAAGAATTGATATCAAGTCTTTCAGAGAACTTCGATAATGTTGAAAAATCTATTTTTAAAGCAGCTCAAAATGTAAAGATTGACTCTGTTTTAGGATGGGAAAAAGATGGAGTAAAACACAGCTTTATGGAAGAATTTGAAGAGATTTAACGATAAAAGATTGTTTTATAGTTATAAATTATTAGTGAGGTGATATTATGGAGCAGATTAGCCTTTTTGGAAATGACGAGGTATTTATAGTAGTCGACCTTGAAACAACAGGTCTTAATCCATTTGAAGGAAATGAAATTATAGAGATAGGTATTACTGAGATAAGAAATGGAAAAATAGTTAGAAGTTATAGTAGATTTGTTAAACCAGAACAGGAAATACCGCCATTTATAACAGAGCTTACAGGTATTTCTAATGAAATGGTTGCAAATGAAGATACTATAGAACAGGTACTTCCTAGATTTAGAAAGTTTATAGGAAGTAATACAATAATTGCACATAATGCAAAATTTGATATTAAGTTTTTAAATTACTATCTAAATAAGCTAGGTCTTGAGGAAATTAAAGATTATATATGTACTTTAGAATTATTAAAGAAAGTTAGCTCTTATGGAGGAAAGAATAAAAAATTAGCTACAGCATGCGAATATTACGGTATAGAAAATAAAAATGCACATAGAGCAAGTAGTGATACTCAGGCAACTGCTGAGCTTTTCTTAAAGATAAGAGATAAAGTTGACAAGTAATATAGATTAATTTTGGGGTTGATATATTAGGAGGAAATTTAATGTTCAACAACAGCAATGAGAATAAGGTAAGAAGAAGGAATGTGTCTTCTAGTGGAGGGAGTTCCTCTAATAGAATAAGAAGACCAGATAATTCTTACGATGAAGAAAGATTAAGAGAAAATACCAAATCAAAGCCATTATTTGAAAGAACGGCTAATGATGATTTTAAAAGAGGAAATACTGGTAGATCTGCACTTTCTAGAAAAAATGGAGAGAGATTGCAGCCTAGAAGTAACCGAGGACAAAATAATAGGGAAAATCTTAATAATAAAGAAAAAGAATATGATTATAGTATGCTTCCTTCTGAAAGAAAGAAGAGAGCTAGAGAGAACGCTAATGTTTCTAATTCTAGAATGGATGATAGTAGAAATTCTGTTTCTGATGATGTTAAATTCAACTATGGTGCTAGAGAAAAAGAGAGAGAATCAAGTCGAGATAGAGAAATCATCAAAAAGACTAGAAAAAGTAGTAAGAATAAGAAGAATAAGAAAAATGAAATAAAAAGTAAAGTATTCTACTATGTGAGTAGAATAGTAGCAATGCTTCTTGTTTTATGTATTGTGGCAGGGACTTGTGGTATAGGATATGCTAAGTATGTTACAAAAGATATGCCTGAAGTTACTGCAAAAATGGTACATGAGAAGTATATTTCGTCTAAAGAGGTACCTATAAAAGATATGCCTAAGAACCTGAGAAATGCAATAGTGGCTATTGAAGATGAGAGATTCTATAAACACGATGGTGTTGATAAAAAGGCACTTGCAAGGTCGCTTATTCATAACATATTGACTGATTCAAGACAGGGTGGAAGTACTATAGAAATGCAGCTTTCAAAAAACTTATTGACTAGTTCAGAGGTTTCGATAAAGAGAAAGATAATGGATATGTACAATGCTGTCGGAATGAATAGGGTTATGAAAAAAGATGAAATTTTGGAAGCATATTTAAATAATATCTATTTTGGACAAAATGCATATGGTGTTGCTGCAGGTGCAGAGTTGTACTTTGGAAAGAATGTAAAGGATTTAGATTTAGCAGAATCGGCTATGTTAGTAGGTATTACAAATAATCCTAAGATTTATAGTAATTATAGTGCAGCTAAGACTAGACAGAAGATTATTCTTAAAAAGATGTATGAGCTTGGATATATAAAAGAGGCTCAATACAAAGAGGCGGTTGCTGAAATGGTTCATTTTAGAAGTGAAATAGAATAAATTTTATAAAATTTTTTGAGATATTTTTTGGAGGTTATTATGGAATATAAATTTAATTGTGATGGTAGAGAATATGTTTTGGACTCTGAAAAATGTAGTGAATTTTTCAATGATGAGGAAAAAGAAGTAAGTGGATTTTCTGTTGAAGAAGCTATGAGATTAGTTTCTGAAGCTGAAGATGTAGAATTTGCAAAAGAGTATTATCAAGAAGCTTGCCCTGATTGTATGGCAGGTGTTAAAGAAAAACAGAAATTCTTTGCTTTTTATGAATATCATTTCTATATTTTCACTAAAGATGGAAAATATGTTATAAGTGATATAGATAAAGAATATAAAGGAAACTCTTTCAATAAGCTTAGTAGAGCAGGAAAAGTTGATGATAGCTACATAGTTAGCATAATAGTGTGTGCTGAATGTGGAGAATATATAGTTCAGGTTGAAAACTGTGAAGTATAATAATTTAATATTTTAGTATTCAATAAATTATAGTGTATGAGAGGTAATAGGTTATGAAGTTTAGAGTTTTAGCGATAAATCCAGGATCGACTTCAACTAAGGTTGCAGTTTATGATGATGAGAATTTAATAATGAGCGAGTCAATTGCACATTCTTCAGAAGAACTTTCAAAATATAAATGCAATATGGATCAGTTAGAAATGAGAACTGAAGCTATAGAAAAATTGCTTGAAGAAAAAGGGATAGATGTAAAAAGTTTAAATGCTGTAGTTGGAAGAGGTGGGGCGCTTCCACCAGTTAAATCAGGTGCGTATGGAGTAAATGATTTGATGATTGATACTCTTAAAAATAGACCAGTATTAGACCATGCTTCAAACTTAGGGGCTGTTATAGCTAAGTCCATAGCTGATTCTGTAGGTATAAATTCATTTATTTATGATTCTATTTCTGTTGATGAGATGAGTGATGTGGCAAGAATATCTGGTTTAAAAGACTTTGAAAGAACTAGTATGGGGCATGCTTTAAATACTAGAGCAATGGCTTTAAAATATGCTAAAGATAAGGGATTAGATTATAAAAGTTTGAATCTAATTGTTGCTCATGTTGGTGGAGGAGCTACTGTTTATCTTCATGAACATGGTCAGATGAGTGATATGATTTCTGATGATGAGGGTCCATTTTCACCAGATAGATCTGGTAGAGTTCCTTGTATAGCTTTAATAGAAGAATGTTATGCTAATAAATTTAGCCTATACGATATGAAAAAGAAGATAAGAGGTAAAGGTGGTATATACTCTTACCTAAATACAAACGACCTAAGAAAAGTTGAAGAAATGATATCTGATGGCGATAAATATGCTGAAATAGTATACGATGCAATGGTTTATCAGATGGCTAAGGCTATTGGAGAGATGGCAACAGTTGTAGATGGTGATGTAGATGCCATTATAGTTACAGGAGGAATAGCGCATTCTAATATGTTTACAAGTAAGCTTAAGAAAAAAGTTGGATTTATTTCTCATGTAGAGATTATGCCAGGAGAAAATGAAATGGAATCTTTAGCATTTGGAGCTTTAAGAGTATTAAAGGGAGAAGAAACTGCTAGAGAATTTAAATAATTAATATAAAAAAAGACTATGCAATTTGCATAGTCTTTTTTTATATTAATTATTAGTTATATCATGATTAAGATTAAGCTAATCTTTCACCATCAACTGTATTTTTACCTTTTTTAATAACTAAGGCTGCGTATACAATTGCTAATACAACCCCACCTATGTAAGCTATATTCATTGGTAATCTGAATCCTATCTGAGCATTTAAGATGTATGCAGATATGATGAATACATAGAACATACCTGGGATAAGTGACATGATGTAGTTTTTCTTATGAGATAATAAGTAAACTGTTATCATAGCAAATGCGAAACAAGCTATAGTCTGGTTAGCCCATGCGAAGTATCTCCATAATACGTTGAAACCTTCTGCATTTGATTTAGCGAATACTAATATAGCTGCAACTGGTATGAATATACAAGCTGATAATGTGAATCTGTTTTTCTTCTTAGTCTGGTCGATGTGAAGTGCATCACCTATCATAAGACGAACAGATCTTAAAGCTGTATCTCCTGAAGTTATAGGAAGTACTATAACACCAAGTATTGCTATAAGTCCACCTACTTTACCAAGTAAGTCATTAGCAACTATACCGATAACATCTGGAGAACCAATCTGTTCTGGAGCAACAAGACCTGGAGCATTGTAAACACCCATTGCTGCTGCTGACCATATCATAGCTATTAAACCTTCAAGTATCATCATGTCGTAGAATGTGAATTTACCTTCTCTTTCATTTGTAACAGATCTAGCTATTAAAGTAGCCTGAGTAGAGTGGAATCCTGAAACGATACCACAAGCAACTGTTACGAAGAATATAGGAAGTATTGGTAATCCCTGAGGATGAACACCCATCCAGTTTTCAGCTGTTAAAGGAGTTAAATCGTATCCTTTTACAAATATACCTATACCAACACCTATAGCTGATAATAGAAGTATTATACCAAATATAGGATAAACTCTACCTATTATCTTATCTATTGGGAATAATGTAGCTGCTAGATAGTAAGCAAATATAGCACCGTAAACAATCCAAACAACTGGGTTAGATATAACTGACTGCTGATGAAGTATCTGAGTAACAACTAAGTCCCCTGGTGTATAAATGAAAACTGCACCAACTAGTATCATTAAGAAGCAAAGGAATACGTTGTATACATTATATACACCTTTTCCTAAGTATTTTCTTATTATACCTGGCATCTGTTCACCGTTATTTCTTAAAGATATCATACCACTCATGTAGTCGTGCATTGCACCACCTAGAACACAACCTATTGGTATTAATATGAACGCTATAGGTCCAAATAATATACCCTGGATAGGTCCAAGGATAGGTCCTGTACCTGCTATGTTAAGTAGCTCGATTAGTGCGTTCTTCATTTTTTTCATAGGAACGAAGTCAACACCATCTTCAAGAGTTATTGCTGGAGTAGGTCTATCATCTGGTCCAAATACTTTTTCACAGTATTTACCATAAACCATACCACCAACTAGAAGCATTACTAGTCCAATTATGAATGCTGTCATTGTAAAACACCTCTTTTAATATAAAATTTTTATAAGAATTGTATTTTATGTTAAATTCAAAATAAAGTTAAAACAAAAAATAAATATAGTTGATAAAAAATCAACTAAAAAATTTATAATTTCAATACAAAAATACAATTATTAAAATTCAACATTGTATACAAAACTCTTTATATATAGTATACAACTATAGAATATCATAATCAAGTGTGAAAAATATGCGATAATATCAAATAAAAATAAAGAAATTAATGAAAAAAATAAAGTAAAGAAAGAGTAGTTAGGAAAAGCTTTTTTTATTTTGAGTCAATGTAAAAAAATAACTTACTATAAAAATGTTAAAAAAGTTACAGATTTATGATAATTAAAAATGATAATTTATTTATATTCGATAGAAAAAATATATGATTATATTTATTAAAAAATATAAAAATAGCTAAAAATAAATATAAATGATAAAAAAATAACAAATAATAAAATTTTTAAATCATTTGAAAATGATAGAATTTCTATCAAATATGTTAAAAATTTCTTTATCATTGAAGAAGATAAAGTATAATGCTATAATAATTTTGAGTTATAATTAGAAAATAAAAAATAAAATCGTAAGATTGTCAAAAAAACTAGATAAAAAAATAACAAGAAAGTGGTGTACAAATAACATGAACGAAAATTTAGTAAGCAAAATTAAAGAGCTTAAAAAAGAGAGAAATGCTATAATATTAGCTCACTTCTATCAGCCGCCTGAAATACAGGCGATAGCAGACGAAGTAGGAGATTCTTATTATTTAAGTGAAATAGCTAGAGATTGTAAGGAAGAAGTTATAGTATTCTGTGGGGTTAAATTTATGGGAGAAAGTGCAAAAATACTTTCACCAGAAAAAACTGTACTTATGCCTGTGAAGAATGCTGGTTGTGTAATGGCAGATATGGCTAGCGAAAAGGCTGTTATAGAAATGAAAGAAAAATATCCAGAAGCATTAACAGTATGTTATATAAATTCAACTGCTGATGTTAAAGCTCATTGTGATGTGTCTGTTACATCATCAAGTGCTTTAAAAATACTAGGTAATGTTGAAAATAAACAGATATTATTCTTACCTGATAGAAACTTAGGTGGATATATAGCAGAACATTTCCCAGAAAAAGAATTTATACTTTGGGATGGATGTTGTACAATTCACGATAGAATAAAAGAAAGTGAAGTAACTGAGTTAAAAGAAGCTCATCCAAATGCAAAGGTATTAGTTCATCCAGAATGTAGAAAAGAAATAAGAAGTATGGGAGATTTTGTTGGAAGTACTTCTGGAATAATAAAATATGCTACAGAAAATGAAGCTAAAGAATTTATAGTAGCTACAGAAGAAGGAATATTATACGAGCTACAGAAAAAAAATCCTGATAAAAAATTCTATTTCCCAGGAGGAAATGGTGCAATACAGTGTGGTGATATGAAAAAGACTACATTAGAAAACTTATATAATACTTTACTAAATATGGAAAATGAAGTTATAGTAGAAGAAAATGTTAGAGTTAATGCTTTAAATTCACTACTTAATATGCACAAATTATCAGAGGGATAAAAAATCGAGGGATAAAAATGAAATTAGAAAAAGATGTTTTAATTGTGGGCAGTGGAGTAGCTGGACTTTACTGTGCTCTTAATTTAAATCCAGAACTAAATGTAACAGTAATATCTAAATCAACTATGGACAATAATAATACATATCTTGCTCAAGGTGGTATATCTACTGCATTAAATGAAGCGGATATTAAACCATTTGTAGAAGATACTATGAAAGCGGGAAGATATGAAAATAGAGAAGAGGCTGTTCAGGTATTAGCTGAAGAGTCTATTGAAAATATATCTCAGATAGTTGAAGAATATGGTATGCCACTTGATATGGAAGATGGAAAGATAGATTATACTAGAGAAGGTGCTCACAGAGTAAATAGAATAGTTCACTGCAAAGATAATACAGGGGAAATAGTATATAAAACTCTTTATAAAGCAGCACTTACTAGAAACAATATAGAAATGATAGAAGATGCAACTCTTCTAGATATAATAACAGAAGATGGCAAATGTATCGGAGCTAGAGTATTCAAAGATGGAGAAGAAATGCATATATTTGCGAAAGATGTAGTATTAGCTTGTGGAGGTATTGGAGGATTATTCAAAAACTCTACAAACCAAAGACATTTAACTGGAGATGGTATAGCTATAGCTCTAAAAAATGGAGTAGAAGTAGAAAATCTAAACTACATACAGATACATCCAACAGCATTCTATGAAGAAAATTCAAATGGAAGAAGAATGCTGATATCTGAATCTTTAAGAGGAGAAGGTGCTCTTCTTAAAAATAAAGATGGAGAAAGATTTGTAGATGAATTACTACCAAGGGACGTTGTATCTCATGCGATATTTGAACAGATGAAAAAAGATGGAACAGATTATGTATATCTAGATGCTAGACACCTTGGAGAAGAGTATTTAAAAAATAGATTTACATTTATATACAACGGATGCTTAGAAAGAGGTACTAATATAGGTACAGATCTAATAAAAGTATCTCCAGCACAGCATTACTTTATGGGTGGAATCCATGTAGATCTTAATTCAAAAACTACTATGGACCATCTATATGCAGTAGGTGAAGTTAGTTGTACAGGGGTACACGGTGCTAATAGATTAGCAAGTAACTCATTACTTGAAGGATTAGTGTTCTCAAAAAGAGCAGCAAATGATATAAATGCACATATAAAAGATACAGAACTTGTTACTAAAGAACTTCCAAATCTTGAAGTTTCTGTAGATGAATTAATGAAAGAAAATAAAATGAAAGTTATTGATGAAATAGTTAAAATTAGCGAGGATTTCGATTATGAATTATTTGATTGTAGATAAGATGATAAGAGAAGCCCTTATAGAAGATATTCCAAATGAAGATATAAGTACTAATTCTGTAGTTGGTGAAGAATCAAGATCTACAGTAGATCTTATATGTAAAGCAGATGGAGTAATAGCAGGGCTTGGAGTATATAAAAGAGTATTCGATATACTTGGAGATGTTGAAATAGAATTCTTTGTAAAAGATGGAGATAAAGTACAGAATAAACAGTTATTAGCTAAACTTACAGGAAGTACTAGAAATCTTTTAATGGGAGAAAGAGTTGCACTTAATTACCTTCAGAGAATGAGTGGTATAGCAACTATGACTAATAAGTTTGTAGAAAAATTAGAAGGAAGTAATACAAAATTATTAGATAGTAGAAAAACTATACCTAATCTTAGAATATTAGATAAATATTCTGTTAAAATGGGTGGTGGAAACAACCATAGAATGAATTTATCTGATGCTGTAATGCTTAAAGATAACCATATAGGAGCTGCTGGTGGTGTAAAAGAAGCTATAGAAGCAGCTAGAAACTACGCATCTTTTGTTACTAAAATAGAAGTTGAGGTTGAAACTTTAGATATGGTTAAAGAAGCTGTGGAAGCTGGAGCAGATATAATAATGTTAGACAACATGGACTTAGAAACTGCTAAAAAAGCTTTAGAGATAATAGATCATAGAGCTATAGTAGAATTCTCTGGAAATGTTACATTAGATAATATAGAAGAGATAGGTAAAATAGGTGTTGATGTTGTATCTTCAGGAGCGCTTACTCATTCAGTAAAAGCACTTGATATAAGTATGAAAAACTTAAAAAATATATAATTATATATAAAAAGATAGCTGTATAGGATAATTCTTATACAGCTTTTTTTGAGAGGTGGTAAGATGAAATTTTCAGAGTATAAATATGAAAGACCAAGTTTTGAAGAGATTAATAAAAAAATAATATCATTAATAAATGATATAAAAAAAAGTGATAATTTTGAAAAATTTGATAAAAATATAGTAGAAATAAATAAAATAAGAAATCATGTAGAGAGTATGAAGACACTAGCATCTATAAATTATAGTATAAATACTCATGATGAAAAGATAGCTATAGAAAATAGATATTGGGATGAGTATGGTCCAGAGTATAAAAAAATAGATAAGATATTTTATGAAACTATTGTAAATTCAGACTTTAAAACAGATATAGAAGCTAAATATGGAAAGCATTTTTATAAACTTGTAGAGTTTAGTTTAAAGGAATTTTCAGATGAAATAGTTGATGATTTAAAAATAGAGAATAAACTTTGTTCTGAGTATACTAAGTTATTAGCATCTGCAAAAATATTTTATGATGGCAAGTATAATAACTTATCACAAATGAATAAATATATGTTATCAGAAAACAGAGATGAAAGAAGAATGGCATCAGAAAAATTCTATAATTATTTTGAATCAATTGAAGACAAATTCAATTCGAATTTTGATGAGTTAGTAGAAGTGAGAAATAGAATTGCTAAAAAGTTGGGATATGATAATTTTGTAGAGTTAGGATATGTCAGAATGAAAAGAACTGAATATGGGGAAGCCGATGTAGCTAAATTTAGAGATGAGGTTAGAAAAAAATGGATTTCATTAGTTGATGAGCTTAATAAACAAAAGAAATGTAGACTAGAAATAGACGAGTTAAAATATTACGATGATGATATTGAATACCCTGGTTGGAATATGGAGCCCGTTACAGATTATGAAGAAACTTTAGGAGCAGCATCAAAAATGTACCACGAGTTGTCTAAGGAAACTGGGGAATTTTTCGATTTTATGGTAAAAAATGAGTTTATGGATTTAGAAACAAAAGAATCTAAAGGATTTGGGGGATATTGTACTTATATTCCAGAAATAAAAGCACCGTTTATTTTTTCTAATTTCAATAAGACTTTTGATGATGTGGATACATTGACTCATGAAGCAGGACATGCATTCCAATTGTACATGTCTAAAGATATAGATATGCCAGAAATAAACTTCCCTACGTTAGATTGTTGTGAGATACACTCTATGTCTATGGAACTTTTGACTTGGCCTTGGATGAAGCTATTTTTCAAAGAAGATAATGAAAAATTTAAAAGGACACATATGGCTACAATTGTTAGATTAATTCCATATTGTATGGTAGTTGACGAGTTTCAGCATATTGTATATAAAAATCCAAAACTTTCTCCAGAAGAAAGAAATTCGGAGTGGAGAAGACTAGAGAAAATATATACGCCATGGAAAGATTATGATGGAAATGATTTTTTAGAAAAAGGTTGTTGGTGGTTTAAGCAAGGACATATATTTAAAAATCCATTTTATTATATAGACTATGCTCTTGCTGAAGTTTGTGCACTTCAAATTTGGGCTGATATGCAAGACGATTATGATAGAGTTTTAGAAAAATATATACGTATTTGTAGAGATGCTGGCAAGAGATCTTTTGTGGAAACAGTTGAAGAGGGTGAACTAAAATCACCTTTTGAAAAGGATTGTCTAGATATAATTATAGAAAAAATCTATAATTGGAGCATTGGTAAGATATAAATAAATCGATAATAAAAAGACTTGTTTCAAAAGTATATTAAATATCAATAAAATAAATATATATATATATATATATATATAAAATACAATATAAATTTTAAAATATATATAGAAAATTAAATAAATCATATAAAAATAGCCCCAAAATAAAAAAAATATGACTAACAACCTTAATGAACAATCAAAGATGTAAGTGGCTAAAGTTAAGTATATAACTAACTTTTATAAGTTGTTAGAAAAATATGTGAAAAACATTTGAAAATTTAATAGAAAAAATTTAAAAAAAAGACTTGATATTTGTATCGAAAATTTATATACTAAACTTAACAAATATAGAAACAGACAAAAATAAAAAGTTTATATTTCTGGATGAAGCGTATAGGAGACTTCCTTAAATGGGGACCGAAGGTACAAATGTTTACTATTTCCCAATAGTAAATGTGAAATTCTCAGGTGAATATACTATATTGCGGACAGATCTCTGAAGATGAATTTTGACAGGGAAGACAAATTGGGAGATTTGTTTTCTCTGTTTTTTTGTTTAAAGTTTCTAGGATGAAAGAGAGTGTAAAGATGTTTATAGTAACAAATAATTCTAAAATAAAAGAAAGTTTTCCTGAAAAGGATGTAAGACTTATTGATACATCTTACATAGGTGTTCTTGAAGAATGCAGAAAATACATTCACAAAGGATGTAAACTACTTTCACACCCACTTTATGGAAGTGTAAAACCTAATGAAACTCCTTACAGAACAGTTATAATGGCTGAAGGAAAAGGGGTGGATTATCAGTCAGTGGAACTAATAGAAGATGCAATAAATACAGCTTCTAAATTCCAAAATGATAAGAAAACTCCTAACTGGATAGAAAGAGTAATGGATGATTTTAGAGTTATAGATTTAGATATAATGACTAATACAATCTCAAGAATCCAGTATGAGTATTAAAAGAATAGTATTATATTTATCTTTGTGGAAAACATTTACAAATGTATTTGTGCAACGGGAAAACATTTTCGAAGTGTTATACTAGTAATTACTATTCAAAAATATAATATTGTTTTAAATTTTGAATTTTAAATTAATAAAAAGATTTATATTTCAATCAGGAGGATGACGAAATGGAAAATTTATATGACATAGTCATAATCGGTGGAGGACCAGCTGGACTAGCTGCAGGAATATATGGAGCTAGAGCTAAAATGAAAACTCTAATATTAGAAAAAACTAAAAACGGTGGACAGATAGTTATAACTCACGAAGTTGCAAACTATCCTGGATCTGTTGAAAATGCAAGTGGTCCATCTTTAACAGCTAGAATGGTTCAGCAGTGTGATGAATTCGGTGCTGAAATAAAAAGAGATGGTGTAGTTGAAGTTCAGCTTGAAGGAGATATAAAAGTATTAAAATGTGAAAGTGGTACAGAATATAGAGCTAAAGCTGTTATAGTTGCAGCTGGTGCTAGCCCAAGAAAAATAGGATGCCCAGGAGAAGCAGAATTCACTGGTAAAGGTGTTTCTTACTGTGCAACTTGTGACGCTGACTTCTTTGAAGACTTCGAAGTATTCGTAGTTGGTGGAGGAGACAGTGCTTTAGAAGAAGCTATGTACTTAACTAAATTCGCTAGAAAAGTTACAATAGTTCACAGAAGACAGGGATTCAGATGTGCTAAGAGTATAGAAGAAAAAGCTAGAAAGAACCCTAAAATAGAATTCTTACTAGATACAGTAGTTGAAGAAATAAAAGGTGACGGAATACTAGAATCTGTAGTATTCAAAAACAAAGTTACTGGAGAAACTCATGAATATTTCGCTGATGAAGAAGACGGAACAATGGGTGTATTCGTATTCATAGGTGTTATAGCTCAGACTGACTTATACAAAGGTATATTAGATATGGACGAACAGAACTACTTATTAACTGACGACCACATGAGAACTAACATACCAGGTGTATTCGCAGCTGGTGACTGTAGACAGAAACCTTTAAGACAGGTTGTTACTGCAACAGCTGATGGTGCAATAGCTGCTACTCAGGCTGAAAAATACATAGAAGAACATTTTGCTGAATAATCAGTGAAAGATAATAACAATTAATAAAATATAAAAAGCATATACTCTGGAAGCCTTTTGGCTTCCAGGTAAAATAAATAAAAAATTGGAGGAACAAAAAAATGATGTTAGCATTAGACAAAGATACATTCGCAACAGAAGTATTAGAAGCAGAAGGATACGTATTCGTAGATTACTGGAGTCAGGGATGTGAACCATGTAAAGCTTTAATGCCAGAAGTACATGAATTAGCTGAAAAATATGCTGCAGGAATGAAATTCTGTGAAATGGACATAACAAAAGCAAGAAGACTTGCTATAAAACAAAAAGTTTTAGGACTTCCAACATTAGCTGTTTACAAAGACGGAGAAAAAATAGACGAAGTTACTAAAGATGATGCAACAATAGCTAACATAGAAGCTATGATTAAAAAATACGTTTAAGAGCCTATTATTAGCTTTTAATTAATTTATTTTAAAAGGTTAATTTTATACAAAATTTTATGGGAGGTGCGTTATGCGTCTTGAATTAGGAAAAATCTTTATAAAAGATGTTCAGTTTGGTGAAAAAACTGAAGTTAAAGATGGTGTTTTATTCGTAAACAAAGAAGAGATGCTACAGGAAATAGGTGGAGATGAACATATCAAATCAATAGATATAGAATTAGCTCACCCAGGCGAAAGCATAAGAATAACACCAGTTAAAGATGTTATCGAACCAAGAGTTAAGGTAGAAGGTAACGGAGGAGTATTCCCAGGTATCATATCTAAAGTTGATACAGTTGGTGAAGGTAGAACTCACGCATTAAAAGGTGTTGCTGTAGTTACAACTGGTAAAATAGTTGGTTTCCAGGAAGGTATAGTAGACATGACAGGAGAAGGAGCTAAATATACTCCATTCTCAAAATTAAACAACGTTGTTGTTATAGCTGAACCAGTAGATGGTTTAAGACAGCATGATCATGAAAAAGCTGTTAGAATGATAGGATTCAAAGCTGCTGCTTACTTAGGAAAAGTTGCTAAAGAACTTACTCCTGATGAAGTATCTGTATATGAAACTAAACCATTATTCGAACAGGCTGCAGAATATCCAGAACTTCCAAAAGTTGGATATGTTTACATGCTTCAGACTCAGGGACTATTACACGATACTTACGTATACGGTGTAGATGCTAAACAGATAGTTCCAACAATACTTTACCCAACAGAAGTACTTGATACTGCTATAGTAAGTGGTAACTGTGTTTCTGCATGTGACAAAAACCCAAGTTATGTACACATGAACAACGGTGTAATAGAAGAATTATATGCTCAGCACGGAAAAGAAATAAACTTCATGGGTGTTATAATAACTAATGAAAATGTTTACTTAGCTGACAAAGAAAGATCTTCAAACTGGTCTTCAAAATTATGTAAATACCTTGGATTAGATGCTGTTATAGTATCTCAGGAAGGTTTCGGTAACCCTGATACAGACTTAATAATGAACTGTAAAAAAATAGAAATGCAGGGTGTTAAAACTGTTATAGTAACAGATGAATATGCTGGTAGAGATGGTGCTTCTCAGTCATTAGCAGATGCAGATGTTAGAGCAAATGCTGTTGTAACTGGAGGAAATGCTAACCAGGTTATAAACTTACCTAAACTTGATAGAGTTATAGGACATATAGAAGCAGTTGATGTAATAGCAGGTGGAGCTGCTGGTGCATTAAGACCAGACGGAACTATAGAAGTAGAAATACAGGCTATAACTGGTGCTACTAACGAAACTGGTTTCGGATATTTAACTGCAAAAGGATATTAATCAATATCTAAATAATAAAAATCAACTTTACAGTGATAGACTGTAAATATAAAAATATAAAAAATAATAAGAATAAAAATATAAAAAATAATAAGAAAAATAAAATTAGGAGGACTATTATGAGCGTACTTGAAAATAAAAAGGTCATGATAATAGGCGACCGTGATGGTGTGCCAGGACCTGCAATAGAAGAATGTGTTAAAACAGTTGACAGCGCAGAAGTTATATTCTCAGCAACAGAATGTTTCGTCTGAACAGCTGCTGGGGCTATGGACTTAGAAAATCAGAAGAGAGTTAAAGATGCTGCCGATAAATTCGGAGCTGAAAATCTTGTGATATTACTAGGTGCCGCTGAAGCCGAAGCTGCAGGTCTTGCAGCAGAAACAGTTACAGCAGGAGACCCTACTTTTGCTGGACCTTTAGCAGGTGTTGAATTAGGATTAGCAGTATACCACGTTGTTGAAGAAGAAGTTAAAGAATTATTCGACGAAGAAGTTTACGAAGAACAGGTTGGAATGATGGAAATGGTTCTTGAAGTAGACGAAATAGCTGACGAAATGAAAGAAATAAGAGACGAATATTGTAAATACAATTAATTCTAGGAGGACAATGAAATGGCAATAAAAGCAGTTCATTATGTAAACCAGTTCTTCGCTGGAATAGGTGGAGAAGAAAAAGCCGATACTAAGCCACACGTGGCAGAAACTTTACCTCCTATAAGCGTACAGCTTAATAGTAAATTAGGTGAAGATATAGAAATAGTTGCTACAGTTGTTTGTGGTGACAGTTACTTCGGTGAAAATATGGATGAAGCAAGTGCAGAAGTACTTGAATTAATAAAAAGTTTCGAACCAGAATTATTCATAGCTGGTCCTGCATTCAATGCTGGTAGATACGGTGTTGCAGCAGGTACTATAACAAAAGTTGTTAAAGAAGCTTTAAATATACCTTGCTTAACAGGTATGTATATAGAAAACCCAGGTGCAGATATGTTCAAAAAAGACTTATATATAGTTGAAACAGCAGACTCTGCAGCAGGAATGAGAAAAGCACTTCCTAAAATAGCTAAATTAGCTCAGAAATTAGCTAAAGGAGAAGAAATAGGTTCTCCAGCTGAAGAAGGATACATAGCAAGAGGAGTTAGAGTTAACTACTTTGCAGAAGAAAGAGGATCTAAGAGAGCAGTAGATATGCTTATCAAGAAAATAAAAGGTGAAGAATTCGTAACTGAATATCCAATGCCTGACTTCGATAGAGTAGATCCTAACCCAGCTGTAAAAGATTTATCTAAAGCTACAATAGCATTAGTTACTTCTGGTGGTATAGTTCCAAAAGGAAACCCAGACAGAATAGAATCTTCATCAGCATCTAAATACGGTGAATACTGCTTAGACGGTGTAATGGATCTTACTGAAGAAACTTACGAAACTGCTCACGGTGGATTCGACCCAGTTTACTGTAACGAAGACTCTGATAGAGTTTTACCAGTAGACGTTTTAAGAGATTTAGAAAAAGAAGGCGTAATAGGAAAATTACACAACTACTTCTACTCAACAGTTGGTAATGGTACTGCAGTTGCAAGTTCTAAAAAATTCGCAGCTGAATACGCTAAAAAATTAGTTGAAGCTGGAGTAGATGCTGTTATACTAACATCTACTTGAGGTACTTGTACTCGTTGCGGTGCAACTATGGTAAAAGAAATAGAAAGAGCTGGACTACCAGTAGTACACATGTGTACAGTAGTTCCAATATCTTTAACAGTTGGAGCTAACAGAATAGTTCCTACAATAGCTATACCTCATCCTTTAGGAAATCCTGCTTTAACTCATGAAGAAGAAAAATCTTTAAGAAGAGGTTTAGTAGAAAAAGCATTACATGCATTAACTGTAGAAGTTGATGGACAGACAGTATTCGAAGACTAGTCTATAAAAGCTAATAGTACTTGAAATAATAGATTTCGCGGATGCTTTCGGGCATCTGCGGAATCTATAATAATATTAAGAGAATTATATTAAGATTTTTTTATTTTTAAATTATTTATATATGACGTGAGATTTATATATTAGAAAATATATTAGATCCCAAAAATAAAATTATTTGAAACTATCTTACAAATTAGATAAGATTTGAGCAAAAATTTTGCTTTAATGATTTTGAAAATAATTAATTTTATTAATTATAAATAAAATTTTTATCATAAACAAAGAATAAATAGCGGGGGTGCCGAAAAATGACTTTTCCAGTATTTAAAAGTGCAGGATATGTACTAGTTCATACACCAGATATGATAGTACAGAATGGTAGTACATGTGTAGTAGAAAGAGCTACAAATCCAGACTCTGATTTCCTAAAAGAAGTAGGAAGCCATATAAGAAGCTACGAAGATGTAGTTAACTATATGCCAAACCAGGTTTATATAGGAAACAATAGACCAGAAGAATTAAACGATATGCCTTTACCTTGGTGCGAAACTAAAGTTGAAGGAAAAAGAGAAGGTAAAATGGGTGAAATAATGCCTCAGGACGAATTCATAGCTTTAATGCAGATATGTGACGTATTCGACTTAGTTGAATTATCAGAAGAATTCGTTTCAGAAGTAAAACCTAAAATAGAAGCTAACTATCCAGAACTAGCTCCTTTCATGGACAAATTAAGAGCTTGTGATATATCAAATGCAGAAGAATTAATAGCTTCTCATGCAGCAGAAGTTTTAATGCATGAAGGAAAAATGGTTGGATACGTTAGAGCAGCTCATGATGTTGACGTTAACTTAAACGCTCATACAATGTTCGAAAACTTAGTTGTTAAAGCATCTGGTGTATTAGCAGCTTTACATATGTTAAGACATTCTTCAGTAGATAGAAATGAAATAGGATACGTTATAGAATGTTCTGAAGAAGCTTGTGGAGATATAAACCAGAGAGGTGGAGGAAACTTCGCTAAATCTATAGCTGAAATGGCTGGAATACAGAACGCAACAGGATCAGATACTAGAGGATTCTGTGCAGGACCTACTCATGCATTAATACATGCAGCAGCTCTTGTAAAAGCTGGAATATACAAACACGTAATGGTAGTAGCTGGTGGAGCAACTGCTAAATTAGGTATGAATGCTAAAGACCACGTTAAAAAAGGTCTTCCAGTATTAGAAGACGTTGTTGGAGGATTCGCAGTATTAGTATCTGAAAACGACGGTGTTAGCCCAATGATAAGAACTGACTTAGTTGGTAACCATACTGTTGCTACAGGATCAGCTCCTCAGGCTGTTATGGGTGCTTTAATAGCAGAAGGAATAGACAAAGGTAACTTAAAAATAACTGATATAGATGTATTCTCTGTAGAAATGCAGAACCCAGATATAACT
The DNA here is from genome assembly GCF_003478825.1 of Peptoclostridium sp. AF21-18. Classification (NCBI taxonomy): domain Bacteria; kingdom Bacillati; phylum Bacillota; class Clostridia; order Peptostreptococcales; family Peptoclostridiaceae; genus Peptoclostridium; species Peptoclostridium sp. AF21-18. Next base: position 141,916 of record NZ_QUGE01000002.1, on the reverse strand, counting down.
AAACCAGCTGGTGCAGGTAACGTACCAGAAGCAAACTACAAAATGATAGGTGCCCTTGCAGTTAAACGTGGAGACTTAGAAAAGAAAGAACTTAAAAACTTCATAGCTGAACACGGACTACCAGGTTGGGCTCCAACTCAGGGTCATATACCATCAGGTGTTCCTTACATAGGATTCATGATAGATGACTTAACAACTGGTGACAAAAACAGAGCTATGATAGTTGGTAAAGGAAGTTTATTCTTAGGAAGAATGACTAACTTATTCGACGGTGTATCTGTAGTTGTTGAAAGAAATAATGGTGCAGAAGAAGAAACAGCTGGTGTTTCTAAAGATGAAATCAAAAAAATAATAGCTGAAACAATGAAAAAAATGGCATTAGATATGGTGCAGGAATAGGGGTGAAATTATGTCATCAAAAAATATAATAGCAGATGTATTCCTAGAAGTAGCTAATGCAATAGAAAGTGGAGACTTCGGACCTAAAGTAAGAATAGGTTTAACAACTCTTGGAAGTGAACACGGTGTAGAAAACTTAGTTAAAGGTGCTGAATTAGCTAAATCAAAATTATTTGATATAGTTTTAATAGGACCAAAAGTTGACACTGATCTTGAAATAGTTGAAGTAAACGAAGAATCTGAAATGCATAAAAAAATGGAAGAACTTCTAGACAGCAAATACATAGATGCATGTGTAACTATGCACTATAATTTCCCAATAGGTGTTTCTACAGTTGGTAGAGTACTTACTCCAGGTAGAGGTAAAGAAATGATACTTGCTACTACTACAGGAACAAGTGCAACTAACAGAATAGAAGCAATGATAAGAAATGCTGTATACGGAATATCTGCAGCTAAATCAATAGGTATAAAAAATCCTAAAGTAGGTATATTAAACGTTGATGGAGCTAGACAGGTAGAAAAATTCTTAAAAGAATTACAGTCTAACGGATACGGAATAGAATTTGCTGAATCTATGAGAGCTGATGGAGGATGTGTAATGAGAGGTAATGACCTTCTTGCAGGTACTCCAGACGTAATGGTTACTGATACATTAACAGGAAACCTATTAATGAAAGTATTCTCTTCATTCACAACTGGTGGAGATTTCGAATCTCAGGGATTCGGATACGGACCTGGTGTAGGTGAAGACTACGATAGAAAAATATTCATAGTTTCTAGAGCATCAGGATCTCCTGTTGTTGCTAATGCATTAAAATATGCATACGAAGCTGTTCTTGGTAATGTAAGTGACGTTGCAAGAAATGAATATGCAGACGCTAAAAAAGCTGGCTTAGATAACATAATAGCTTCTCTTAACGCTAAAAAAGAAGATAAAGGTGAAGCTGAAGAAGTTAAAATGCCAGATAAAGAAGTTGTAACTCATCAGATAGCTGGTGTGGATATAATGGAACTTGATGATGCTGTTGCAGCATTATGGAAAAAAGGTATATATGCAGAAAGTGGAATGGGATGTACTGGACCAATAGTTTTAGTAAATGAAGCTAAAGGTGAAGAAGCTGCAGCACATCTTAAAGAAGCTGGTTTTATAGCATAATATCGATAAATAAAAATAATATTCTTAGATAAAAACTGGATTATGAAGAGGTTATTACAGATTACTGTGATAGCCTCTTTTTTATTTATAAAATAGACAAAGATGAAGAATAAAAATAAATTAAATAAACAAAATAGGCAAAATAAAAGGAGTAGATTTCTCTACTCCTAAATTATTTATATATTCAATTACATATTATAAGTTTCTATTGTCTTTTAGTAAAACGTCGTGTGCTCCACCTTCTACTATACTTGTAGCAGAAACTAGAGTTAATTTAGCGTTTTTCTGTAATTCTGGTATACTAAGAGCACCACAGTTACACATAGTAGATCTAACTTTAGCTAAAGAAGCATTCACGTTGTCTTTTAATGAACCAGCATATGGTACATAAGAGTCAACACCTTCTTCGAATGAAAGTTTTTTATCTCCACCAAGGTCATATCTCTGCCAGTTTCTAGCTCTTGCAGAACCTTCACCCCAGTATTCTTTCATGTAGCTTCCGTTTATATTAACTTTGTTTGTTGGAGATTCATCGAATCTAGAGAAGTATCTACCAAGCATAACAAAGTCAGAACCCATAGCAAGTGCTAAAGTTATATGATGATCGTAAACTATACCACCATCTGAACATATTGGTATATAAACACCAGTTTCTTCAAAATATTTATCTCTAGCAGCTGCAACTTCTATAACTGAAGTAGCCTGTCCTCTACCGATACCTTTCTGTTCTCTTGTTATACATATAGAACCACCACCGATACCGATTTTTATGAAGTCTGCACCAGCTTCTGCAAGGAATCTAAATCCTTCTTCGTCAACAACGTTACCAGCACCAACTTTAACAGTATCACCATAGTGTTCTCTTATCCAATCTATTGTAAGTTTCTGCCATTCAGAGAAACCTTCAGAAGAGTCTATACATAATACGTCTACACCAGCTTCAACAAGAGCAGGAACTCTTTCTGCGTAGTCTCTAGTGTTTATACCAGCACCAACAACGTATCTCTTAGAATCATCTAATAATTCAAGAGGATTTTCTTTATGAGAAGCGTAGTCTTTTCTGAATACTATGTAAACTAATTTTCCTTCATCGTCAACAACTGGAAGAGAATTTAATTTGTTATCCCATATTATGTTGTTAGCTTCTTTTAATGTAACATCTTTAGGTGCAGAAACTATCTGATCTAATGGAGTCATAAATTCAGATACTTTTGTATCTAAGTCCATTCTACTAACTCTGTAGTCACGGCTAGCAACTATACCTAATAATTTACCATGAGCTGTTCCATCATCAGTTATAGCAACTGTAGAATGTCCAGTTTTTTCTTTTAATTCAAGTATATCAGCTAATGTGCTGTCTGGAGTAAGGTTAGAATCACTTTCTACAAAACCAGCTTTGTAAGATTTAACTCTAGCTACCATAGCTGCCTGATCTTCTATAGTCTGAGAACCGTATATGAAAGATATACCACCCTCTTTAGCAAGTGCTATTGCCATGTTGTCATCAGAAACTGCCTGCATTATAGCAGAAGTCATAGGTATGTTCATTGATATTGGTGATTCTTCTTCACCTTTTCTAAATTTTACTAATGGTGTTTTTAAACTAACATTAGCAGGTATACAATTAGCTGAAGAATATCCTGGTACTAGTAGGTATTCACTAAAAGTATGAGATGGTGTTTCAAAATAATATGCCATTTCTTAAGTCACTCCTTATATAATTTTTATAAATGTAAATATATTTTTTTGTTATAAGTCAAAAAAAGACACTTGCATGGAACTACCAAAGCTGTATCTTTTATAAATTGATTTAGATAATAATTATTTCTTTAAAGTTTAACATTAAAACGAAAAATAGTCAATATTTATAAGAACAATTATTGCTTTAATCAAGAAAATATTCGCATAATTTTATAATATTTATTGAAGAATTTCTTGCAATAATATATAATTGAATATCATATAAATTAAGCAGATAAAAAAATTATATTAAAAAAATATAAAATTATAAAAATGGAGGTAAGAAGTATGGAATTATTAAAAAATAAAATATTAAATGAAGGTGGAGCAAAAGGAACTGACATAATACAGGTTGGAGCATTCCTTAACCATCAGTTAGATATAAACCTTCTTAATGAAATAGGAAAAGAATTCGCAGAAAGATTTAAAGATATAGAAAAAATAGATAAAATAGTTACAATAGAAGCTTCAGGAATAGCAATAGCATCTATAGCATCTCAGTACTTTAATAATGTTCCAGTTGTATTCGCAAAGAAAACAATATCTAATAATATGGATACAGATGTATATGAAACTTCAGTATATTCATACACTAAACAGAAAGAATACTCTGTAAGAATAAATAAACAGTACCTAAATAAAGGCGATAGAGTTATAATAATAGACGATTTCCTAGCTAAAGGTGGAGCTGTAATGGGATTAAAAGACATTATAGAACAGGCAGGAGCAGTGTTAGAAGGTGTTGGAATAGTAATAGAAAAAGCATACCAAGAAGGTAGACCAATACTAGAAGCAAATGGAATAAGAATAGAATCTCTTGTTTCTGTAAAGGCTATAAAAGATGGAGAAATAGAATTTAACTAATAGTAATATAATCGAAATATATGGCTAGTATTACAAAAATAAACGCTGAAAACTAAAAATAATTAAAAAAAGTAAATACAAAAATTGTAAAAATAAAACAGAAAAGAATCAGAAATAAAATCTGGTTCTTTTTTTATATAAAAATTTATGATAATAGTGATATATATTTATAAAAATAATATATAATTAGATAAGACTATAAAAATACTTAAAAAAAGAACTAAGGGAGATGTATATGAAAAAGATTTTACTTGAGATTCAAAATGAAGATAAAAAAAATCCTTATACAGATAAAGAACTCTCTGAAATATTAGGAATATCTAGAGGAGATATAGTTCAATTTAGAAAAGATAATAACATACCAAACTCTAGAGATAGAAGAAAAGAACTATTAGAAAATGAGTTATTAAATATATTAGCAGAAAATACTAATATAACTGAAAGAAAAATGACAGAAATTCTAGTGGAGAGAGGATTCGATATTTCAAGAAGTGCTGTATCAAAGATGCTAAAGAGCGATGAAATAAAAAATAGAATATATGAAATGAATTCTAAAAGTGATAAAGTTGCAGAAACTAATAATTCTAAAAAAGAAATAAATGTGGAAAACGTGTTAAAAATAAACAATCCTACTGAAAAAGAAAACGATTTTGAAATGCTCATAGGATATAATGGTAGCTTAAAAGAAAAGGTTAATTTAGCTAAATCAGCTATAGTGTATCCACCTAATGGACTTCATACTATGATTTATGGAGAAACTGGGGTTGGTAAAAGTGAATTGGCTAACTGTATGTATAAATATGCTGTTAGAACAGGTATAAAAGAAAAAGAATCTCCATTTATAGTATTTAACTGTGCAGACTATGCAGAAAACCCTAATATGCTTATGTCACAGTTATTTGGTTCTATAAAAGGAGCATATACTGGTGCATCTGAAAATAGAGAAGGATTAGTGGAAAAAGCAAATGGTGGAATACTGTTTTTAGATGAAATACATAGACTTCCAGCATCAGGTCAGGAGATATTATTCTCATTAATAGACAGAGGCGAATTTAGAAGATTAGGGGAGACTAATAATACAAGAAAGGCGAACGTTCTTATAATTGCAGCAACTACAGAAGATCCAGACTCAAATCTATTGGATACATTTAGAAGACGTATCCCAATGGTTATAACACTTCCAAACCTAGATTCTAGACCAAAATTAGAGCGATATGATATAATAATCAAATTCTTTGAAAGAGAAGCTATAAGAATAAATAAAAACATAATAATCACTAAAGAAGTGTTATATGGATTTATGAACTATAAATGTAAGTCTAATATAGGGCAGTTAAAAAGTGATATACAAGTAAGTTGTGCAAGAGCATTCAGTAAAAATCCCGATTCTAGCGATAAACTAATTATAGATGTAGATAGCCTTAGAACATATATAAAAGAAAGCATAAAAGATAATGAAGATAATCTAGAGTTTTCTTTTGATAGGGTAAATATAGAAGATACATACATAGATATAGATGAAATAAATTCCAATAAAATATGCCTATCTGAAGAAAATGTAGATGAAATATATAAATATGCTGAAAAAGAATTAAAGGTATTAGAAAGTAGACAGTATTCTCAAGAAGAAATAAAGAATCTATTTTTTGAAAGACTGGATAGAAAGTTTAATCAAATAAAGAAAAACAACATTATAGAAAACAGAAAAAAGATACATATAATGAGTGAAAATTTAAATCCAGAAACTATAGATATAATGAACAAAGTAATAATTGTTATAAAAAATCAATATAGATTTATAAATAATGGACTTTATATGGTTTTAGCTACACATATAGAAGAAGCTATTAAAAGGATTAGAAATGAAAAAAATATAATAAACCCTAGTTTAGAGAATATAAAAGAAAATATGTCTGAGGAATACGATTTAGCTAGATATGTAGTAACTATAATAGAAAATATAGCTAAAATATCTCTTCCAGAAGATGAAATAGGATATATTGCCTACTATATATATAAGTTTTGCATGAATGAAGAAACTATGGATAAAAAAGTAAAAGTAGTAATAGTAACTCATGGAAAAGTTGGTATAGAAATGTCTAAAGTTGTAAATCAAATTTTAGGAACTATGTGTACCTATGGTATAGAATTCCCTATGGATATGCCACCACAAAAGGGAATTGAAAAAGTGATGGAGGATATAAAAGCTTTAGATTTAAAAAATGACATATTGATGCTTATAGACATGGGATCTTTGGTAATTCTTGGAGACAAAATTGAAGAAGAATTAGGTCTTAAATGTAAGGTTATAAACAGAGTGGATACTATTTTAGCTATGGAGGCTGGAAAATCAGCAGTAATAGAAGGAAAAAATTTAGATAAGATAGTTGAAGATTTAAAGAAGAACAAATACTACTCTATAGTAAGTAATAAAAACTATAAGTCTAAAGATGTAAATAAAAAAGATTTAGTATTAACACTATGTTTAAGTGGTAGAGGTACTGCGTTATCTCTTAAAAATAGGATAGAGCAAAAGCTTTTAAAAGAAAATATAGAAAGTATAGAAGTAAAAGCTCTTGGTGTTATAGATGATAAAAAAGTAGAAGAAAAGATTAAAGAATTAGAAACAGAGTATAGAATAATAGCTATATGCGGAACATTAGAAACAGAAATAAACGATATACCATTTATACCATATACAGATATTCTAAAAGGAAATGGAATTGATAAAGTTATTCAATACTCTAAGTACAAAAAAGACAAAAAAGAAAATAAATTAGAGAACTTAATATATGAAGAGTTAATTTTAGATGATATAGAAGGTGTTTCTAAGGAGTATATAATAGATACACTTGTTGCAAAGCTAGAAGAGGGAGGGTTTGTAGATTCAAAATATATATTAAGCTTGTACAAAAGAGAGGCTATGGGTGGATCAGTGCTAGGTGGAAAGGTAGCTATTCCTCATGGATTACCAGAACATGTAATAAAACCAGCCATAGCAATTGCAAAACTAAATAAACCAATTGTCTGGGACAATGAGTTTATGGTGGAGGCAGTAGTACTAATAGCAATAAAAGAAAACAATAAAATAGAAATAAAAGAATTATTCAAGAAACTGAGTGAAGAAAACTTCTTGGATGAATTAAAAAATACCAAAAATAAAACAGATATAGCCATGTTGTTCTATTAAACTCTGGTTTGGTTTTATTTGTATTTAATAAAAAAATAATAAATGTTGAAAAATACACATTCTTGAAAAAAACAAAAAAAAACAATCAAAAAAAGTTTGGATTTTTTTGATTGTTAAACAAAAGATAAAAAAACATTTTCCTTAGGAAAACGTTAATTTTCCAATCAACCTAAACAATTAAAAAAATAAATCCAAAAATAAAAACAAAAAAATCAAAAAGTTGGCACGCTAGATGCTTTATAAATATAGTGTAAAAAGAAAAAAGAATGGAGGATAACAGTGGAAATCATAAAGTATATAAATGAGAACATGATTCTTCCAAGTTTAGAATGTAAAACAAAAGAAGAATTATTTAAAACTATTCACAATATAGGAATAGAGAATGGATATGTTAAAGAAGAATTTTATGAAAAAATTCTTCAGAGAGAACAGAATTTTCCAACAGGACTAAATTTAGGAGAAGTAGGTGTTGCTATACCTCATACTGATGCTGAATACATCAGAGAAGAATTTATAGCAGTATGCCAGTTAAAAAATGAAATAGAGTTTAAATCTATGGAAGACGCAGATGAAAGTGTAAATATTAAATTAGCATTTGTACTAGGTTTAAATCAGCCACATAGTCAGTTGACTATACTACAGGAACTAATGCAGTTAATACAGAATAAAGAAACTGTAAATGCACTAGTAAATGCCAACAATAAAGAAGATATTTTAAAGATAATCGAATCTTTATAATATAGATGAAAAATAATGTTTAGGAGGATGTAAAAAATGAAAAAAAGAATCTTAGTAGCATGTGGAGCAGGAATCGCAACATCAACAGTAGTTTGTTCAAAATTAGAAGAACTTATAAAAGAAAACAATATTGATGCAGAAATAGTTCAGTGTAAAATAGCTGAATGTGCAGCAAAACAAGATGAAGCAGATCTTATAGTATCAACAACAATACTACCAACAACTTATAAAATACCAGCTATAAAAGCTACAGCTTATATAACAGGTATAAATATAAAAGCTACAGAAAAACAGATACTTGAAGTATTACAGGGTGAATAATAAAAAATAGAGATAAATAGATTTTTCATCTATTTATCTCTAAGTAAAATTGGAAAATTAATATTTTAATATTATTTTTTAAATACATTATATTGTGGAAATTAACGTAATTAGGAGGAAGAGAAAATGGATAAAGTATTAGCAGTAGTACAGTACATCCTTAACATGGGACCAACTGTCATACTACCAATAACAATTTTAATTTTAGGTCTTATATTCAAAATTAAATTCTCAAAAGCATTAAAATCAGGGCTTACAATCGGGATAGGATTCGTAGGTATCAACTTAGTTGTAAACTTATTAACTACAACACTTGGACCAGCAGCACAGGCAATGGTTGAAAGATTCGGTCTAAGTCTTACTATAATAGATGTTGGTTGGCCAATGACAGCATCTGCAACTTGGGCATCTCCAGTTGCACCGCTATTAATACCAATATGTTTAATAGTAAACCTTATATTAATATATTTCAATAAAACTAAAACTTTAAATATAGACTTATGGAACTACTGGCATTTCATAGTAGCAGGAGCTACTGGATACATAGTAACAGGAAGTTATGTATGGGCTATAATATGTGCAATAATAATGGAATGTTTAGTTCTATATACAGCTGATAAAACAGCTCCTTATGTTCAGGAATTCTATGGATTAGAAGGTATATGTTTACCAACAGGATCAACAACTTCATTTGCACCACTAGGATACTTAGTAGGTAAAGTAGTTGAAAAAATACCTGGAATAAACAAATTAAATGCAGATCCAGATAGTATACAGAAAAGATTCGGTATATTTGGAGAACCTATGATGATGGGTATAATATTAGGTCTTATATTAGGAACACTTGCAGGATATGAAGTATCAGAAATATTCAACGTTGGTATGTCAATGGGTGCAGTTATGTTCTTAATGCCAAGAATGGTTAAAATACTTATGGAAGGTCTAGTTCCAATATCAGAAGCTGTTAGAGACTTCTTACAGGAAAAATACGAAGGTAGAGACCTTTATATAGGACTAGATGCTGCTCTTGCAACTGGACATCCTTCAGTTTTATCAACAGCTCTTATATTAGTGCCTATAACATTATTATTAGCAGTAATATTACCAGGAAATAAAGTTCTTCCATTCGGTGACTTAGCTACAATACCGTTCTATGTAGCATTCATAGTATGCTTCAGAAAAGGTAATATAGTTCAGTCTGTAATAACTGGAACAATAGTATTAGCTATATCATTATACATGTCTACAAACTATGCTCCTGTACATACAGAATTACTTCAGCAGGCTAACATGATGCCAGAAGGAGCTGCTATTGTATCAAGTATAGATACTGGTGGTAACTTATTCAAATGGGCAATATTAAAACTATCTCAGCTTGTATCTGGGCTAGGAATATTCTAAGTAATATTTGATTAAAAAACTAAATAAAATAAATAGAAGCTCTTTTCTTAAATTTTAAGAAAAGAGCTATATTTTAGGACATAAAGGCTAATTATAAGGAGATGTGAGATATGAAAGCAGTTGTAAAAACAAAACCAGGATATGATAATATCGAAATACTAGACATAGAAGAACCAAAAGTTGAAGCTGATAAAGTTAAAATAAAAGTTGATTATAGTGGAATATGTGGATCAGACATACATTCTTTCAAAGGAGAGTATGCAAATTTAAAAGCTCCAGTTGTACTAGGACATGAATTTGCAGGAGTTGTTGTAGAAGTTGGAGAGGATGTTAAAAATGTAAAAGTAGGAGACAGAGTAACATCTGAAACAACATTTGCAACTTGCGAAGAATGTATATACTGTAAAACAAAAGACTATAACTTATGTGGAAATAGAAAAGGTATAGGAACTCGGATAAATGGAAGTTTTGCAGAATATGTTCTTTCAAGAGAAGAAAGTATACATGTTCTTCCAGAAAATGTATCTACATTAGAAGCAGCATTTACAGAACCTTTAGCATGTTGTTGTCATGCAGCTCTAGAAAAAACAAGTGTATCTGAAGATGATACAGTGTTAATAATAGGTCCTGGACCAATAGGAATATTATTAGCTCAGGTTGTAAAATCTAGAGGTGCTAAGATAATAATGTCAGGTGTTGAAAAAGATATACCTAGATTAGAATTAGCAAAAGAATTAGGCGTTGACGTAATAGTAAACGTAGGAAAAGAAAATCTTGAAGATGTGGTAAATAGAGAAACAAATGGAAATGGTGTAACAAAAGTATTTGATTGTTCAGGATTTATGCCAGCAGTTAATCAGGCATTAAGACTAATACAGAAAAAAGGTACTTTTGTACAGGTTGGTATATTTGCTAAAAAATTAAATGAAATGGATCAGGATGCAATAATCCAGAGAGAAATAACTTATGTTGGAAGTAGATCACAGAAACCAAGTTCTTGGGATTTAGCACTAGACCTTCTTTCAAGCAAAAAGGTAAATGTGGAAAAACTTATAACAAAGGTAGTTTATTTAGATGATTTCAAAGAAGGAATGGAAGCTCTAATAGCTGGAACAGAAATAAAAGTAATAGTTAAATCATTTAATTAAATTAAATATAAGGAGTGATAATATCATGAAGGCACTAAATTTATATGGGGCAAGGGATATTAGATTTGAGGATACAAAGAATCCTGTCATTGAAAATGATAATGAAATAATAGTAAAGGTAAAAGTAGCTGGAATATGTGGATCTGATGGACATAGATACGCACAGTTAGGACCTTATATAGAAGGTATGACTTGGGGACATGAGTTTTCAGGTGTAGTAGAAGAAATAGGTAACAATGTAAAAAATGTAAAAGTAGGAGATAGAGTAGCGGTTTGTCCAGCTCTATACTGCGGAGAATGTGAATCTTGTAAAAAGAGAGAATTTGCAAGATGCGAAAAATTAAAGGTAATAGGAGCTAAAGATCCTGGTGCATTTGCTGAATATGTAAAAGTTCCATCAGAAAATGCTTTATTAATACCAGATGAAGTTAGTTTTGAAGCAGCATCTATGGTAGAGCCATCTTGTGTATCTCTTCATGGGCTATACAAAACTGGATTAGAACCAGGAGATGATGTTGCTGTTATAGGGTGTGGAACTATAGGACTGCTTGCTATACAGTGGGCAAAAGTGTTCGGTGCAAAAAGAATAATAGCTTTAGATATAGATGATAAAAAATTAGAACTAGCAAAACAGCTTGGAGCAACGGATATAATAAATTCTATGGGGGTAGAACCTTGCGAAGAGCTTGAAAAAATAACTAATGGAAGAAGAGCGGATGTAGTTGTTGAATCTGCTGGTTCTCCTATAACATCTGCACAGGCATTTTCACTAGCTAAAAAAGGTGGAAAAGTAGTGTTCTTAGGAATACCTTATGGAGATGTAATGGTAAAAAGATTCTATTTTGAAAAAATAGTTAGAAATGAATTACAGGTATTTGGTTCTTGGAATGCAATATCATCTCCATTCCCAGGAAAAGAATGGACTACAACAATAGAATTTATGAGACAGGGAAAAATAAAAACTGAACCTTTAGTAACTCATAAATTACCATTATCAGAAGGATCAAATATGTTTGAAAAAGTAGCGGAAAGAAAAGAATACATAGGAAAAGTTCTATTCTATCCAGAAGAAAATTAATTAAGTTATCAACCTAACTCCAAACATTAATATAAAAAAAGATGCTACGGGGCAAAATAATTGTCCAGTAGCATTTTTTTTGAAAAAAATAAAAAAAAGAGCAATAGGATTAATCCCATTGCCTACTTTTGAACCTAAAGCTTGTTTTACATATTAATTGTCAGAATATAACGATTCAAATTTTAAAAATATAAAATCAAAAATGAAATTTAAAATATTAAGTAAATTATTGAAAACTTCTAAACAGTGTCTTTATTAACTCTGTACAAGTTAATGTTATCACGAAAACATTAATTTGTCAAAAGATAAATTTTTGAAATGAAAAATAAAATTACAAAAAAATATAAAAACAACTTAACAAGAAAAAAATACTCATTAAAATTATGAAAATTAAATAAAAGGTATTTAGAAAGTTCTTTTTTCTTGAAATTTGTTGCATATATCTTGAAATATTTCTATAATTAAAATGATAACTAAAATAGAGGTAGGAGAATTTATTATGGAAAAAATTTATAAATTACAGAATGGAACAGACATAAGAGGGGTTGCATACCCTAATGATGAAAAAGAAGTAACTCTTACAAAAGTAGAAGTGGAAAAAATAGCTAGAGCATTCCATGTATGGCTAAAAGAAAAAACTGGAAAAGAAAAAATAGTTGTAGCTGTAGGAAATGATTCTAGAATAACAGGAGAAGAATTTAGAAATACAATAATAGAAGCATTAACATCTCAGGGATGTGATGTAGTAAATTGTAAATTATCAACAACTCCATCAATGTTTATGACAACAGTTATGGACGGATACAAATGCGATGGATCAATAATGATAACTGCAAGTCATCTACCATTCTTCTACAATGGATTAAAATTCTTTACAGAAAATGGTGGTCTTGAAAAAGCTGATATAAAAGCTATGCTTGATATAGTATGTGAAGGAAAAACAGTAGAATCTGCTGAAAAAGGTTCTATATGTGAAAGAAACCTTATAGACGATTACGCTGAAGTATTAGTTGATAAAATAAGAAAAGGTGTTAACTCTGAATCTTGCTACGAAAAACCATTCGATGGAATGAAAATAATAGTGGATGCTGGTAATGGTGCTGGTGGATTCTTTGCTGAAAAAGTACTTGAAAAATTAGGTGCTGATACAGAAGGAAGTCAGTTCTTAGAACCAGACGGAATGTTCCCTAACCATATACCAAACCCAGAAAACAAAGAAGCTATGGCAAGTATAAGTAAAGCTGTTATAGACAACAAAGCTGACTTAGGTATAATATTCGATACAGACGTAGATAGAGCTGCATTAGTTGGAAAAGACGGATCTTTCATAAATAAAAATGCTCTTATAGCTGTAATATCTGAAATATTATTAGAAGAAAATCCTAACACTACAATAGTAACAGACTCAATAACATCTGTAGGATTAGCTGAGTTTATAGAAAACCATGGTGGAAAACACCATAGATTCAAAAGAGGATACAAAAATGTAATAAATGAAGCTATAAGATTAAACAACGAGGGGGAAGAATGTCACTTAGCAATAGAAACTTCAGGACATGCTGCAATAAAAGAAAACTACTTCCTTGATGACGGAGCTTATTTAATAGCTAAAATACTTATAAAAGCTGCGAAAATGGCTAAAGAAGGAAAAACTATAGAATCATTAATAGCTGATTTAAAAGAAGCAGCAGAAGAAAAAGAAGTTAGAATAGGAATAAATAAAGAAGACTTCAGACCATACGCAGAACAGATATTATCAGAACTAAGTGTATTTGTTGAAGAAAGTGACAACTGGTCATTAGTTCCTAAAAACTACGAAGGAATAAGAGCTAACTGTACAGGTGAAGGAGAAGATGGATGGTTCTTAATAAGAATATCACTTCACGAACCTCTATTAGCATTAAACATAGAATCAAATGAAATAGGTGGAACAGATAAAATATACGCTACACTTAAATCATTCTTAGAAAACTATGATTTAAAAGGATTATAAAATAAAATTTATAGCCTAAAATAACTATAGAATAAAATTACAACTAATAAAAATTTCATAAAATAAGAAATTACAAAAGATTACATTTATGCCAAAAAGCGTTACAATTATGTAACTCAAAATGACAGAGGTGTAATCTTTTTTTATGCTTTTTAGTGGTAAAATAAGTATAACAAGATAAATAAAAATAAATTAAAACAAAAAAATTTTTAAGAGACAGGTATTATAAAAGCGAATAATAGAAATGCAATTATAGATAGATGTCACAAATGAAGGAGTGATCAATATGAAAAAAACTACAAGAACAATAATGATAGCTACACTATGTGCAGTATTAGTAGGAGGAATAGTAGCACCAACAGTTAGCACTGTATCAGCTGCATCAAAACCAAGCAAAGTAGCTACAACAGTAGTTAAGAAAAAAAGTACTAAAAAGCTATTAAGTCAGGAACAGGCTTTAAATATATTAAACAAAATTGATAACAGTGTAGAATATATCTACATGGGAACTGAAAAAGATTTTGATGCTTTACAGGCTAAAAAATTAAAAGGTTTCATATTCTTACCAGATGAAGAAGGAGATATGGGATACTTTGTAAACAGTAAAAATGGTCAGGTATTCTTCTTCCATCCAAGTGGATATATGGAAAGAATAAAATAAATTAGTCCTCTCAATTTTACAATCAATATATAAATCATATCAGAGGGAAGGGATATCTTATAGGTGTTCCTTTCTTTTTTTATTTAAAAATACCTTTTATACACGAAAAAATACCTTTCATACAAATTGTATTGAAAAGAGAATAGAAAAGAATTAATATTTATACAAATAAAAGATAAAATTTAGAAAAAATTTAGTTTTAATGAACTTTATCTTTAGTATATTACTCTATAATTATGAATAACAAGATGAGAGAATAAAAAAATATATATAACTGATTGTAAAATTCAAGAGAAAGGAGAGCTACATATTTTCTGATAAAGTTGGAAACTAGTAGTAGCAACTATAAAAATGGTGACAGATATGTATAAGGATAAAGATAACAAGAGAGAAACTGCAGCAAATATAATAGCTATAGCAATAATATTTGTAGTAATTCAAATAATAGGAATGATAGTTTGTATGCTAGTATTTCAAAATAATCTAATAATGTCTATAATTGTAATGACAGTATCAAATATGTTACTTTACAAACTAATGTAGAATTAAAGTGAATTTAAAATAAAAAAATGATAAATTTTTCTATAAAAAAGTAAATAATAAAAGACAAAATAGAGAAAACCTCTTATAAATTAAAAACTTGTATCGATTATTAGATATAAAAGTATTATAATATTCTGTACAAAGTAAATTTATGAGAGGTAATTTTTATGGGAAAAATATTAGTACTTGCAGAGAAACCATCTGTTGGAAAAGATATAGCTAATGTACTTAAATGTAAAAATGAAAAAAATGGATATATAGAAGGCGATAAATATATAGTAACGTGGGCACTAGGTCATCTAGTTACACTTGCAGATCCAGAAGGATACAATCAAAAATACAAGGAGTGGAAAATGGAAGATCTTCCAATTATACCAAAGTATTTAAAAACAGTTGTAATCAAAAAAAGTGGTAAGCAATATCAAAAAGTAAAAACTTTATTAGAAAGAAACGATGTATCTGAAATAGTAATAGCTACAGATGCTGGAAGAGAGGGAGAGCTAGTTGCTAGATGGATTATAGAAAAATCTGGAGTTAAAAAGCCTATGAAAAGACTGTGGATATCTTCAAACACAGATAAGGCTATAAAAGAAGGATTTACAAAGTTAGAATCATCTAAAAAATACGATAGATTATACGACTCAGCACTTGCAAGAGCTGAAGCAGATTGGATAATAGGAATAAATGCAACTAGAGCGCTCACAGTTAAATACAACGCACAACTATCTTGTGGTAGAGTGCAGACACCTACTTTAAACATGGTTATGAAAAGAGAAGAAGAAATAAAAGCTTTTGAACCTAAAAAATTCTATGGAATAGAAGTAAAGGTAAATAAAGCAGGAAGTGTCATAAAATTAAATTGGAAAAATAATAAAGGAAATACATCAGTATTCAACGAGGAAATAGTAGATAAGATTATAAATAAAATAAAAGGAAATAATGTAGAAGTAAAAAAATACTCTGTAAAAACTAAAAAGAACTATTCACCTCAGTTATACGATTTGAATGAAATACAAAGAGATGCAAATAAAATATATGGATATTCTGCAAAGGAAACTTTATCTACAGTTCAGAGCTTGTACGAAAGACATAAACTACTTACATATCCTAGAACAGATTCAAGATATATTTCTAGTGATATAGTAGATACTTTAAAAGACAGAGTAAATGCTGTAAATATTGGGGATTACAGAAAAGTTGCAAATAGTGTTTTAAAAAGAAAAATAAAAGTATCTAAATCATTTGTAGATGATTCAAAGGTAGTTGAACACTATGCAATAATTCCAACAGAGGAAAGGGCATTTTTAAATGATTTAACAGCCAAAGAAAGAAATATATACGACTTAGTTATTAAGAGATTTTTATCAGTTCTTTATGATCCTGAGGAATACGATGAAACAAGTATAGAATGTGAAATAGCAGGAGAAAAATTTACTGCTAAGTTTAAAAATATTAAAAAATTAGGATGGAAAGAGCTTTATTCTAATCAAGATGAGGATGATGTATATTCATCAGTTGCTATATTTAAAGAGGGTGAAAAATTAGAAGTTAGATCTATATCAAAAACAGAAGGTAAAACAAATCCACCTTCTAGATTAAATGAAGCATCGCTTTTAACAATAATGGAAAAAAATAATCTTGGAACAGTTGCAACAAGGGCAGATATAATAGATAAACTATTCTCATCATTCTTATTAGAAAAAAAGGATAAAGATATAATAATAACATCCAAAGGAAAGCAGCTTCTTGGATTAGTTCCTGAAAAACTAAAAAGTGCAGAGATGACTTCTGAATGGGAAAGAAAACTTCAGAAAATATCAGAGAATAAATTGAATAAAAATGTATTTATGAATGAAATAAAAGATTATTCTAAAAAAGCTATAGACGATATAAAAAATAGTGATAGTCAGTTTAAACACGACAATCTAACTAGAAACAAATGTCCAGAATGTGGGCACTATATGCTAGAAGTAAAAACAAAAAGAGGGAAAATGTTAGTTTGTGAAAATAGAGAATGTAATACTAGAAAGATGTTATCTCAAACTACAAATGCAAGATGTCCAGAGTGTCATAAAAAGCTTGAATTAAGAGGAGAAGGGGAAAATAAAATATTTGTATGTTCTTGTGGGTACAGAGAAAAGCTATCTTCTTTTAACAATAGAAAAAAAGAAGAAAAAAATAAAGCATCTAAAAGGGATATTAATAAGTACTTGAAGGATCAAAATAAAAAAGAAAATGAAAACTTTAATAATCCTTTTGCCGACGCATTGGCTAAATTAAAAAAATAGATGCTAATAAAAACAGGAGGCAATAAAATGTATAGTAAAAAATTAGGATTAAAGAAAATAACAACAATAATTTTAACTATATTCTTTATAGGCTCTTTAGGATATTTCCTATACACAAAAGATAGTATGGGTATATCAGTATCTGTATTTTGCTTGATACTTACAGTAGTGCTTTATCAGGTAAATAAAAGATTACCTAAACTGCTTAGTGATGGATTGTATAGTGTATTCATGTGGTATGCGTGTATAGCATCTGTTTTAGGATCTGGATATGGATTCTATGATATACCTCACTATGATGATTTTCTACATGTGACTTCTGGATTATTGACTGTTACAGCAGCGTATACATTCATCAAATTTTTCAATACAGATGAACAAATAAGCAAGATGAATATTATATTTATAGCGATATTTATGTTTATGTTCAGTATGGGAATTGCTTCATTATGGGAAATAGGAGAGTTTAGTATGGACCATATAATGCATACACATACTCAAGTAGGAGGACTTACAGATACAGTAATGGATATGATTGATGCTCTTGTAGGATGTTTAGTATCAATTCCATATGCATTGAAAAAAATAAGAAATAAAAAAAATTAAGAATCTAGTCAATTCAAATCATTTTCATAAATGTTTCATATTATATACATAGCGATAATTTATATTATAAATAAAAGATATTGATTATTTGGAGGAATAGAATGGGTAATAAAAATATTTTTTCGAAGATAAAAAAATATATATCAAAATTACTCGATTCAAAATTATTAATAGTAATTGCATTAGTATTGATATTTTTGACTATGCTCTATGTATATATAAGACCTGTAGATAGTAACTTAAAAAATGATTCTAAAGAAGTAGTTGCATACATAGACGGAGAAAAACTAAGATTCAATGAAGTAGAAAAAAGAGCCGAAGAAGCATTCTATATAGATAAAAATAATATAATAGAAAATATAGGTTCTGATAATTATAAACGAGAACTAATCAAGTATGTTGTATACGAAGATATTCTTTATAGAAAAGCAAAGGAAGAGAATGTACATGTAACAAGACAAGAAATAGAGGATACCTATGATAACCTAGAAAAATTTATAACAGGTAAGATTGGGTTGGATGAAGATGAGTTTAAAAGTAAGTATGCTGACGACAAAAATAAATTAGTAAAAAGCATGAGAAAGACTATAAAAGCGTACAAGTATCTAGATAAAAAAACGCAGGTTAGTGATTCGGAAGCTAGAGCATATTATGACGCTAATAAGGATAAATTTAGAGAAGGAGTATATAGAGATATATTTATAAGTACTGTAGATAACTCAGGTAAAAAGCTTAGCGATGAAGAAATAGCTGATGCTGAAAAGAGGGCAAATGCAATCTATAAAAAACTAGAAGAAGGATATACGTTTGAAGACTTAGAAGAAAAGTACTCTGAGGATATAGGTGGTACTATACCAGGTGGACTAGGGGGTCTTGAAATGAGTTTTACAGATAAGAATTTGAGAAAAAAAATTTCGACTTTAAAAGAAGGAGAATATATAGAAAAACCTCTAAAAAGTATTTATGGATACCACATTATAAAAAGAATTGGTACTGAGGAAGAATCTTTTGACAAAGTAAAAGAGGAAATAAAAAGTATGCTTTCTTATAAAAAACAAATCAAACTTATGGAAGAATTGATGAAAGAGTACAATGTTGAAATAAAAGATAAATATAAGATAAAACTAGGTGCAGCAGATTTGTTGCACCTTTTTAAATTTTTGATATAAATATAAAAATTAGAAGGAATTGAAAAATTTAAAAAGAATAATATAATATAGAAAAAATATATCTACAAAGAGAAGGAGTGTTTTTTTTATGATAAGAAAAAAATCAGAAACAACTACACAGGTTAGAGAACATGTTCAGGGTGGAAAAGGAAAGGGAGATTTTACAGTATTAGTAACTCCAGAAGAATTAAGAGGACATGGTAGACTATTCAATAGAATAGTATTAGAACCAGGTGCTTCAATAGGTGAACACGACCATACTAAAGATTTTGAAGTATATTATATACTAAGTGGAAAAGGACTAGTTAACGACAATGGAAAAGAAATTGTTGTAGAAGAAGGCGATGTTATATACACAGCAGATGGTGCAAAACATTCAATAGAAAATATAGGAGATGGAGTACTAGATTTTCTAGCGGTAGTTCTTTTTGATGAAAAATAATATACTGCATTATACAGAATTGTTTGAAAAATTATTAAAAAAATGATATATTACTTTTAGGTATTATTTTGAAAATATAAAGTAAAGGAGGAGATATAAAATGAAAGATTTTAATAAAAATAAAAAAATAATATTATTAATAATTATTGTACCACTTCTCCTAGTAGGACAGTATTTTATGTTTTCAAAAGGGATAATAACTCCGCTAGTAAAAGGCGTAGAAATAAAGATTATCGGAGGAAATTATATAAAAGACCTGGATAAATATATTATAAAACTAGGCGATGAGGTTGAAATATCTGCAGGAAATTATGTCAAAATACCTGGATATGCAAAGGATCCAGAGCTTTGGTTCAATGTATTAGATGATACCGGTATTGCAGAGATTAAAGGCAACAAGATGACTGCACTAAAAGAAGGGTATACTTCTGTGGCGGTTATGAAGA
Organism: Peptoclostridium sp. AF21-18; assembly: GCF_003478825.1. Lineage (NCBI taxonomy): Bacteria > Bacillati > Bacillota > Clostridia > Peptostreptococcales > Peptoclostridiaceae > Peptoclostridium > Peptoclostridium sp. AF21-18. Next base: position 121,730 of record NZ_QUGE01000002.1, on the reverse strand, counting down.
AGACTAGGGTACTTAAAAAAGCTATGATAAAAATAGTTAATCCTGATGTTGAGAGCTTAGACCTTGATTTAAGTGATAGCTTAAAATATGTAGGCGATAAGGCAACTATAACAAGCTCAGTTGCTATATCAAATTATAAGAAGTTTACGGATACATATAAAACAAAATATCTAAGCAGCAACGAATCTGTATTGAAGATAGAAGGAGATAATGTAGAAGCTGTAGGAGTAGGAAGTGCGACTATAAGTGGCGAATGTGGTGGGAAAACTGTAGAGATACCACTGGAAATAGAGGCAAAAGTTGCTAAACTAGAAGTTCCAAATGAATTTGTACTAGAAGAAGGTCAAAGTGCAACGATAAAAGCGAAGATAACTACTTCTCCTAAAAGCCTAAAAGCTCCAAATGTAGAGTATAACTATTCAACTAAAAAGAAAAAGGATGAAAGAGCTGCTTATATATCTGAAAAAGGTGAAATATCAGCGGTAAGAGAAGGTACTGAAAAAGTTATAGTGTCTTGTGGTGAAAAGAAGGCAACTGTAAAAATAACGGTAAAGAAAAGAAGTATTAAAAATAGTTCTATAAAGAATGTCAATTATTCATACAATATTGAAGAAGGAAAAGTAAAGATAGAAATAAGTTGGGATTCTCTGGATGGAATAAAATCCTATGAGGTTTATGCTAAAAAATACGATGATGAAGGATATGAAGTATTAAAATCAATTCCACAGTCTGAAGAAAAAGAAGGCAAGGTTAATACAACTATAGAAATTGAATCATCTAATGAAGAGGAAACTGAAGGTGAAAATAAGGAAAAGACTTTAGAAATATATATGGTTGGAGTAGGTGAAAATGAATCTACAAAACCGAGTGAAAAAATTATAATCAAATATTAAGAAAATAAAAGAGGGTATCTCAGTTAATTAATTGAGATACCCATATTTTTTATTCTTGATTATTATTTTGATCTTTTGGATTATCAAAATTGCTCATATGTATTTCTTGAGATTTAGTTTCTACGTATTCTGTAATATATACTTTTAAAACCCCCATTATTGGAGTAGATAGAATCATACCTGGTATTCCAAAGAATCCTCCACCTACAGTTACCGCAAGTATTGTAAGGAATGGACTTAAACCAAGCTGACCACCGACAATCTTAGGCTCTATAAATGCAACTTCTACCTGCTGAACAACAAGAAGATATATTAAAGAGAATAATGCTATCTTAGGATCTGAGAATAGGTTTATTAAAACAACAGGAGCCATACCTATTGCAGGTCCAAAATAAGGAATCATATTCATAAGTCCCATTAAAGTACCAAATAATAACGCATATTTAGACTTCAATACAAATAGACCTATACCAGAAAGTACTCCTACGATGATAGAGTCGAATATCTTTCCAGTAAAATATTTACCTACATTTTCATTAAGATCTCTTGAAACTGTCAACACAAAACTAGCTTTTTTATCACCTAAAGCTACATATACAACCTTCTTTAAAAAATCAAATATCTTTTCTTTTTCAAGAAGTATGTAGAAGCAAATGATAAATGCTAGTACAAGATTGAATATAAACTTACCAAATGAGAATGTCTTTTTAAATATTTCTCCTATAGATCCTACAAATAAACTACTTAAATTAGGAAGCATGTTAGAAATTTTATTCCATATTTCCTGCATAGTAGCTGCATCTATATTTTCTAAATGTCTTGAGAAGTTTATTAAGAATTTTTCTGTTTCAGCAAAGTATGTTGGAGCGTGATTTACTATGTCTATAATACTCTCTATTATCACAGGTAAGGTCATAAAAAGTATAGCAAGTAATACTGCAATAAGCCCACCATAAGCTATAAATAGAGAAGCGCCTCTTTTAGCTTTAAACCTATTTTCGAAAAACTTTATAATTGGATTGAATATATAAGCCAAAACAAAAGCTATAACGAAAGGCATAAGTAAGCCTATAAGGAAATCGAGCATTCCAAAGAAATACTGGTAGTTATCGATAAGTTTTATGATTAAATACGTTAAAACTAGTGTGAAAACTACATTTAAGTAAACTTTCTTTTTTTTACGTTTAACACTCAATATTTTTAACTCCTTTCAAAAAAAATTTAAGTTTTAAATAATTTTTAAAAATCTATAAAAAAGATTATACATTTTTTAATTGCTTTATACAAGGGATTAAATATTAAGAAAAAATAAAGAAAAAATCAAATAAAAAAAATAAATTGAAGTGAAAGAATCAAAAATTGCAAAATTCTTGACTTAATTAAAAACTACTGATATAATTGCAAATAGATAACACAATTTTTAAAAATAAGAATTGTATATATTTATATTAAATGCAGTGAAAAGAAGAGTAGGTATTTTCTAATAGTTACAGAGAGTCGGCGTTGCTGAGAGTCCGATTGCTAATTGTCTATACTGAAGAACATCTTGGAGCAGCTGACCGAAAGCATTTGTTAGTAGGCTCAGACGGTAGGAACCGTTATATTCCATAAGCAAAAGCTTTATGAGTGGCTGAGATTGTCAGCAATCAGGGTGGTACCGCGAATTGATTATTATACCTTTCGTCCCTATTATGGGATTGAAAGGTTTTTTTATTTAAAAAAAAGAAAAGGTGGAGAAAAATATGCAGAAAGAATTTTTAGAAATAAAAGAGCTTTATAGAAACAAAGAAGCTCACGTTGGGCAGACTGTAAAAGTTGCTGGATGGATAAGAACATCAAGAATGTCAAAAAACTTCGGATTCATAGAATTAAATGACGGAAGTTTCTTCAAAAATATGCAGATAGTATTAGATGAAAAATTAGAAAACTTCAAAGAAATAGGTAAATTACCTATATCATCATCAATACTAGTAGAAGGTGAATTAGTATCAACAGAAGGTGCTAAACAGCCAGTAGAAATACACGCAACAAAAGTAGAAGTAGAAGGTATGTCAGATAGTTCATACCCACTTCAGAAAAAAAGACATACATTAGAATACTTAAGAACAATAGCACACTTAAGACCTAGAAGTAATACTTTCTCTGCAGTATTCAGAGTTAGATCTTTAGCAGCTTATGCTATACACAAATTCTTCCAGGAAAGAAACTTCGTATACGCTCACTCTCCAATCATAACAGGAAGTGACTGTGAAGGTGCTGGAGAAATGTTCAGATTAACTACATTAGATATGGAAAACCTTCCAAGAACAGAAGAAGGAAAAATAGACTATTCTAAAGACTTCTTCGGTAAAGAAGCTAACCTTACTGTTTCTGGACAGTTAAATGCTGAAATAATGGCTCTTGCTTTCAGAAATGTTTATACATTTGGACCAACATTCAGAGCAGAAAACTCATACACTGGTAGACATGCATCTGAATTCTGGATGATAGAACCTGAAATAGTATTCGCTGATCTTGAAGATAACATGGAATTAGCAGAAGATATGATAAAATACATAATAAACTATGTAATGGAAAATGCTCCAGAAGAAATGCAGTTCTTCAATAGTTTCATAGACAAAGGTTTATTAGAAAGATTAAACAACGTAGTAAACTCTGACTTCGTAAGAATAACTTACACAAAAGCTATAGAATTACTACTTGAATCAGGACATGAATTCGAAAACCCAGTAGAATGGGGATGCGATCTTCAGACTGAACACGAAAGATATATAACAGAAGAAATATACAAAGCTCCAGTATTCGTTACTGACTATCCAAAAGATATAAAAGCATTCTACATGAGAATGAATGAAGATGGTAAAACAGTAAGAGCTATGGACTTATTAGTTCCAGGAGTTGGAGAAATAGTCGGAGGATCTCAGAGGGAAGAAAGAGAAGATGTACTTCGTGCAAGAATGCAGGAAATGAACTTAAATGAAGAAGATTACTGGTGGTATCTAGAACTTAGAAAATACGGAACAGCTACTCACTCTGGTTTCGGTCTAGGATTTGAAAGAATAATAATGTACATGACAGGAATGTCAAACATAAGAGACGTAATACCATTCCCAAGAACTCCTAAAAATGCAGAATTCTAATAACTTAAAAAATAGGCTATCGCAATATTTTGCGGTAGCCATTTTTTATACTTAATTTCAAGAGAAAAAGCTGTCGATTAATATTCATACGACAGCTTTTCCTAAAATATGTATAATAAAATAAATTGGGGTTAGAGGCAATTTTATTTACCAGATATGCATAAAGTGCTGTAATGTTAATGTAACAGCTGTTATACCTATCCAGCAAGACATTCCAAGAAGTATTGGTTTACCGCCACTTCTAACTAACTTAACTATATCTGTATTAAATCCTATTGCAGCCATAGCCATTATTATAAAGAATTTAGATAATTCTTTGAATGGTAGGAAGAATTCTGGTGATACACCAGCAGATGTAGCTACTGTAGTTATTATACTTGCTCCTATAAAGAACAGTATAAAGAATGGGAATACCTGTTTTAGTGGTATACTATTACCATTTTCCATCTCTGCTTTTCTAGCTCTTCTAAAAGCTAAGAACAGAGTTATTGGTATAATTGCTAATGTTCTAGTTAATTTTACAGTTACTGCTTTATCAAGTGTCCGGCTTCCTAACTGGTATATACTATCCCAAGTAGATGCAGCTGCTGTTACTGAAGAAGTATCGTTAACTGCAGTTCCAGCAAATACTCCAAATGCTTCACCAGATGTTGTAGAGAAGCCAAGAAGAGCACCTAAACTAGGGAATATTAAAGCAGCTAGTACGTTGAATAAGAAGATGACTGATATAGCTTGAGCTACTTCCTCTTCATTGGCATCTATAACTGGTGCAGTGGCAGCTATTGCAGAACCACCGCAAATAGAAGATCCAACACCTATAAGTGTAGATATTTTTTCAGGCATATCTAATTTTCTATGAAGTAGATATGCAATTATAAGTGAAGTAGATATTGTGCAGATTATTATAGGTAAAGATTGTTTACCTGTTTCCATAACTACTTCAAGATTCATACCGAATCCTAAAAGGACTACAGCGTACTGTAATATTTTTTTAGATGTATATTTAATTCCAGGTTCGTATGGTTCCTTATTTTTTATAAACATTGTAAGAACCATACCTATAAGTATTGCGAACACTGGACCTCCTATTATCGGGAATTTTTTTCCAAGTAGTACTGAAGGGATAGAAATGGCTAAGCACATTAAAAGACCCTTCCATTTTTCTTTTATAAAGTTCATATAAGTTAATCCTCCTAAAGCTTACATTTATGAGTTGTTTTTACATTGATGCATTTATTGCAGCTATTGTTCCGTCTGATACAGCAGTTGCAACCTGTCTAACTGGTTTAACTCTTATATCACCAACGGCATAAACACCTTTTATTTCTGTTTCCATTTTTTCATCAACTGGTATAAAACCATTTTCTAATTTTAAATCAGTGTATAGCTCTGTGTTAGGAACAGTACCTGCATAGACAAATATACCGCATCCTGGATCTGATATTGTTTCTATACTACCAGTTTTTTCATCTGATATATCAAGAGATTCAACTCTCTCTTTTCCGTAAACAGCGTGAAGTCTTGATCCTAATTTTACATTTATATTACTAGTTTTTTTGATTTTTTCTCTAAATTCTGCTATACATCCAAGAGAATCTTCAAAATGTATTATTGTAACAGTTTTAGCAAACTGTGCAAGATAAAGAGCTTCTTTGATAGCGCCATCTGCACCACCTACAACATATACATTTTTACCTATATAATCTTTACCATCTCTAGCAGCATTAAGACCTATTCCTTTTCCTGCTAATTCTAGTTCGCCTTCTATACCAAGTTTTCTTGCTCTAGTACCGTTGGCGATTATTATTTTTTTAGCTTTATAAAGATTGTTATTAGTGAATACTAATTTAACATCGCCTTTTAAATCTACATTGTTTACATCTTCATAAACTATTTCTATTCCTGAATTTTCGGCCTGTTCTTTTAGTCTTTCAGCAAAACTTATTCCTGTTTCACCATTTACTATTCCTGCGTAATGAGTTACTGTAGAAACTTTTCCTATAAGTCCACCAACTTTTTCTTTTTCTATTATAAGTACTTTTTTTCCTCTACTTTTAGCATATATTCCAGCACTTACACCAGCTGGTCCTGCTCCTATGATTACTATATCGTACATAATTCCGTTCCTCCTTTTAAAAATTAAAGTGTTTAAATTTTTTAATTAGCTTTTGTTTTGCGTTTGTTCTTTGCTATGCTTTAACTATAAACCCTAACAACCATTTTGTAAAATTATGTATAATAATATATAGATAAATATATCTTATGATACAAAAATTCCTTTTCTTTATGGTGTAAAAATCAATATTAATATAAAATAAGTTTATAAGCTAAAATACTAGAATAGCGAAATAGGATAATAGGAAAATATGTTATATAAGGTTAAAAGGATCTTTTGAAAATAAGATGTGTTAGAGGAAAGCACAAAATTTTGGAGGAAAGATATGCTTGATTTTAGAATTGAAACATTTTTAAAGGTATGTGAGTATATGAATTTTACTCACGCTGCAGAAGCGCTTTGTATGACTCAGCCAGCTGTATCCCAGCATATAAAGTATCTTGAGGAAAAATATGAAACACCATTATTTATAAGGGATAAGAAGAAACTAAGTCTTACACCAGCTGGAGAAATACTTAGATCTACTTTAGAAACAATGAGAAATGATGAAACTACAATGAAAAATAGAATGAAGGAAAGTATGATAGGAAAGAAAATACTTACATTTGGGGTAACTATGACTATTGGTGGATATACGGTTATTCCTTCATTGATAGACTTTATAAATGCAAACCCAGATATGGATTTTCAGGTTAGATACGGAAATACTCAAACTCTTCTTTCTTATCTTCATGAAGGAAGTATAGATTTTGCAATAGTTGAAGGCTATTTTAAAGCAGACAACTATAATACAAGAGTATTTAAAACAGAGGACTACATAGCCGTAGTTGCTAAAAATCATGAATTCCAAAAGGAAGTGAAAGTTTTAAAAGACCTTACAAACGAAAGACTTATTATAAGAGAAAATGGCTCTGGAACTAGAGCAATACTTACTAAGAGCTTGGCTGTTAAAAACCTTAATGTAGAAGATTTTCCAAGAACAATAGAGATAGAAAATATTCACACTATAGTAGATTTATTATGTCGGGATTGTGGAATTTCATTCTTATATAAATCTGCTGTTGAAAAAGAAATAAAAAATGGAACACTTAAAGAAATTAAATTAGATGATTTTAAAGTTAGTCATGATTTTACATTCTTATGGAATAAAGATAGTGCATTTTCAGAGGATTATGAAAAGATATTTGAGATTTTTAAGAGTTCATTAAAATAAATTCTTTAAGTTAGAATTAAGTTTTGTATTGTATTATATTTCTATAAAATGAAATAGGAGTGGATACGGATGAGCACAAATTTTGAATTTAAAAAACCCAATTTTGATAATATAAAAGAGAATATAAGGGGTCTGAAGGAAAAAATAAACTTAAAAAGAGAAGGAAATCAGCCATTAAAGGTTGCAGGAATAGCTTTTGTTATACTTCTTATTGTTTCTATAATAGCAAGTTCTGTGCGGAGACAGTTTTTAGGCGGTATAGGAAATGTTAATATGTTTAGTATACTTTTAGGATTAAATCTTATTGGAGTTAGAATAAGAAGTAATGGAATGATGATGTTCTCTTCATCTACAATAAATATAGGAGTAATAGTTCTATTATTGATACCTATTTTAGCTTTAATAGTTGCAAATTTATTTATATATAGAAGAAAAATAGAATCTATTGATAGATGTATTATTGAAGCTCTAAAAGTAGGTTTTATATATGGCCTATTATTGGCTATAACATCAATATTTAGTACAACAAGAATAAATCTTGGAATGGGAAATATATCTGGGTTCGGAAATAATTATATAGCCATAGGTTATAAATTCTTCCCAGCATTTGGAAACGGATTTTTAATAGCATTTTTAACATCTGTTATTTTAAATTATAGAAAAGAATTCCATGGAGAGTACTACACAACAGATATAATATCTGACGCTGTTAAAGAGTTTTTAAAATTATCTTTAATAATACTAGTTATAACTGTGATAGTTGTATTTACAAAAAATTCAACACTTTATGACTTTGGACTTTCAGATTATTCAAAGGGTGGCGCTGTAATAGCGTATATTATGCAGATGGCGGCATATTTAATTACAATAGCTACAGGAGGAATAGTACATATAGGTGATTCATCATCTATGTCTATATTCAGTATATTCAATAGTGCTACATTTACAGACACTAAGCTACTTATACGGATTATATTCTGTATATTTGCCATAGCTATGATTTTTGTCGGAGCAAATATATATAGAAACTACAGATTTGAAAATAGAAAAACTGTGCTACATTTCAGTATAGCGTTTGGATTTTTAGTTGGTTTAGTAGCTAAGTTTAGTGCTATTTCAATATCAGGATCAATGATTCAGAATATGTCATCTATGGATTTAGCAGTTAGAGCTGGAACATTCACTACATTTGTTATATCTATATTATTCACTGTAGTATTTACAGAAATAGGATATAGGGTAGCACCTCATTTAGATGATTTATTCAAATAAAAATAATGTTATAAAATTATAAATGAAAATTTATTTCTATAATAAAAATGAAAATTATTTTATGTAATCACTGCAAAAATGAAAATTGCAGTGATTTTTTTTGCTTAATTATCAAAAATAACTACAAAAGTCAGTTAAAAGATGTATAAAAGAAATTTTATTTCAAAATTTGAATAAATTTATGAAAATATATTGCACAAAATGAAAATGCGTGGTAGAATTTAATTGTTGAAAACGATATTAGAAAAATAAAAATTGAAATAAACTTTCAAAAGGAGGTAGATTGATGCTAGATTTAGTAAAAGGAAAATTAATAGTATCATGTCAGGCATTACCAGATGAACCACTTCATAGCTCATTCATAATGGGAAGAATGGCAAATGCAGCAAAAGAAGGTGGAGCAGCTGGTATAAGAGCACAGGGTGTTGAAGATATAAAAGAAATAAAAAGAGTAACAGGACTTCCTGTTATAGGGATAATAAAAAGAAATTACGATGATTCAGAAATATATATAACACCTACAAAAAAAGAAATAGACGAGCTTTTAACAACAGGATGTGAAATGATAGCTCTTGATTGTACAGATAGAAAAAGACCAGGAGATGAAAATCTTGCTGAGTTAATAAAATATATAAAAGAAAATAATGTACTAGTTATGGCAGATATATCTACTTATGAAGAAGCTATGGAAGCTGAAAAATTAGGTGTAGATTGTGTTTCTACAACACTTGCAGGATACACATCTTACTCAGTAAATAAAGTAGGACCTGATTTTGAATTAATAGATAGACTTGTTAGCGACTTAAAAGTACCAGTTATAGCAGAAGGGAAAATAAATACTCCTGAAGATTTAAAAGAAGTATATGCACATAATGTATTTTCTGCAGTAGTTGGATCAGCAATAACAAGACCACAGTTAATAACAGCTAAATTTGCAGATGCAATAAAATAGCGATAAGAGTAAGTCATTCTTACTCTTCAGTTTGAAAATGAAGAATATTGCGACGTTTAGGAAAACGTTAATTAAGATGTAACTTTCATCCGTAAAGGATGCGTAAATAAAAAATAAAATAAATTATAAAATTTTGGAGGATTGGAAAATGAAAACAACAGATATGAAAGGTATTTATTCAGCATTATTAGTTTCTTTTGATGAAAATGGAAACGTAAACGAACAGGGGACAAGAGAAATAATAAGACACAATATAGATAAAATGAAAGTTGATGGATTATATGTTGGTGGAAGTACAGGGGAAAACTTCATGCTTTCAACTGATGAAAAGAAAAGAATATTTGAAATAGCTAAAGATGAAGCTAAAGACGAAATAAAATTAATAGCTCAGGTTGGTTCAGTAAACTTAAAAGAAGCTGTAGAACTTGCAAAATTCACAACAGATTTAGGATACGATGCAATAAGTGCAGTTACACCATTCTACTATAAATTCGATTTCGAAGAAATAAAACACTACTACAATACAATAATAAACTCAGTAGATAACAGATTAATAATATACTCTATACCATTCTTAACAGGTGTAAACATGAGTTTAGATCAGTTTGCAGAATTATTCGAAAACGAAAAAATAATAGGTGTTAAATTCACTGCAGCAGACTTCTACTTATTAGAAAGAATGAGAAAAGCATTCCCTAATAAATTAATATTTGCTGGATTCGACGAAATGATGTTACCAGCTACAGTTTTAGGAGTAGATGGAGCTATAGGTTCTACTTTCAATGTAAACGGTGTTAGAGCTAGACAGATATTTGAACTTGCTCAGGCTGGAAAAATAGAAGAAGCTAGAGAAATACAGCATGTAACAAATGATTTAATAACAGATATATTAGATAACGGATTATATCACACAATAAAAGCTATGTTAGAAGAAGAAGGAGTACACGCTGGTCTTTGTAGAGAACCAATGAAAAAAACAACTCCAGAAATGGCAGCAAGAGCGAAAGAAATACATAAAAAATATTTTTAATAAATAAGTAATAAATAGGGATAGATTACATATAAGTCAATGGAGGATTATAAATAATGGTAGGATTTACGATGATCGATTTAGTCGTATTAGTAGTTTATCTACTAGCGGTCTTATTCGCTGGACTTTTCTTCTCGAAAAAGGAGATGAAAGGAAAGGAATTCTTTAAAGGTGATGGTACTATACCATGGTGGGTTACATCAGTTTCAATATTCGCGACTTTACTAAGTCCAATATCATTCCTTTCGTTAGCAGGAAACTCATACGCAGGAAGCTGGATTTTATGGTTTGCTCAGTTAGGTATGTTTATAGCAATACCTTTAACTATAAGATACTTCCTTCCTTTATACAGTAGATTAGAAATAGATACAGCTTATCAGTATCTTGAAATGAGATATGAAAGCAAAGGTCTTAGAATATTAGGTGCTCTAATGTTCATAATATATCAGATAGGACGTATGTCAATAATAATGTACCTTCCATCTGTGGTACTTTCAAGTTTAACAGGAATAAATGTTAATATACTTATAGTAGTAATGGGTATAATAGCAATAATATACTCTTACACTGGTGGTTTAAAAGCCGTTTTATGGACAGATTTCATACAGGGAATGGTTCTTATAATAGGTGTAAGTGGTGCGTTAATATACATGATAAGCCAGATAAACGGTGGATTTGGAGAAGTAATGAGTACTCTTACAACAGGAAATAAATTCTTATTACCTGATGAAAAATTATTCGATCCAAACTTCTTACACACAAGTGCGTTTATAATATTCTTTGGTGCTGGTCTTAATACATTGTCATCTTATGTATCAAGTCAGGACGTTGTTCAGAGATTTACAACTACAACAGATATAAAACAGTTAAATAAAATGACTTATGGAAACGGAATACTTTCAATGGGATTAGCAACAATATTCTATTTAATAGGAACTTGCTTATTCGTATTCTACGGACAGAATCCAGAGCTTGCTCAGACAGTTCAGCAGGACCAGATATTTGCATCATATATAGCTTATGAATTACCAGTAGGTGTAACTGGAATACTTTTAGCAGCAATATATGCAGCATCTCAGTCAACTTTATCAACTGGATTAAACTCAGTTGCAACAAGTTGGGTTCTAGATATACAGGCTCTATTATCTAAAGAAGAAATTCCAATGGAAAGACAGACTAAAATAGCACAGTATGTATCATTAGGAGTAGGGATATTTGCAATAATAGTAGCAATAGTACTTGCTAGTGGAGATATAAAATCAGCTTATGAATGGTTCAATAGTTTCATGGGACTTGTTCTAGGAGTTTTAGCTGGAGTATTTATACTTGGAGCATTCTCTAAAAAAGCAGATAGCAAAGGTGCTTATGCAGGATTTATAGCATCAGCAATAGTAGTAGTATACTTAAAATACTTTGTACCAGAAGTTACTTACTGGGCATACTCTTTAATAACAATAGCTATATGTGTAGTTGTTGGTTTAATAGTAAGTAAATTCACTAACAAAGATGGAAAAGAAGCAAAATCAGAAACAACTGTATTCTACGGTAAAAATTAATTATATAAAATTGCAACCAACCAAAGTGCTTATATAATTTAAATTATATCATCTAACAATTTAGAGTAATCGCATTTGCGGTTACTCTAAAAAATTATACGGAGGAAAATAAAATGATCTTTGGAAATATAAACTATGATAAAACAAATTCAGTTTTACCAGAAGATATAAAAAAATGCTTTGAATATGCAAAGGAAAATAATCTTTTAGATTTTGAAAAAGGATCTCATGTAATAGATGGAGATGATTTCTTTGTAAATATAGTTGGATATGATACAACTGTAAAAGAAGAAAGATTCTGGGAAGCTCATAGAAAATATATAGATGTACACCTAATGTTAAGTGGAGAAGAAAGAATAGCTCTTAACTTCATAGAAAACTTAGAACAGAAAGAATTCCAGGAAGAAGGAGATTTTCTTCCATTAGAAGGAGATGCAGTTAATTCAGAAGTAGTACTTAGAAGTGGAGACTTTTTAGTATGCTATCCTGAAGATGCACATATGACAGCACTAAAAGCTGGTGAAGAAAAAAGCTCAATAAAAAAAGCGATTTTCAAAGTTATAATAAAATAGTTGAATATAAAGATAATTAAGGAGGCTATTTTATAATTAGCCTCTTTTTTGCGTAAAAGCGCTAAACTTGAAGAAAAATAAATAATATGTTAATATATTAAAGATTTATAAATCGGAGGAATCAAAATGAGTAAATATGTTTGTATAGATATCGGCGGAACTTCTATAAAATACGGATTAGCTAATGAATTAGGAGAAATATTAGATAGACAGGAGATGGATACAGAAGCTCTTGAAAAGGGTGGACCTGGAATTCTTGAAAAATCTAAAAATATAAGTAGAAAATATATAGAAGAAAATGATGATATAAAAGGTATATGTGTATCTACAGCAGGTATGGTAGATCCAGAAGAAGGAAAAATCGTCTATGCTATAGAAAGTATAATACCAGGATATACAGGACTTGAATTTAAGAAAGAAATAGAAAAAGAATTCAATATACCTTGTGAAGTTGAAAATGATGTAAACTGTGCAGGACTTGGAGAAGCATGGTTAGGATCAGGAAAAGGAAGTAAAACATCTGTATGTATGACTATAGGTACGGGAATCGGAGGAGCAGTAATAATAGATGGTAAAATACACAATGGTTGCTGCAATAGTGCCGGAGAAATAGGACATACAATAATAGAAGGAAATTCATTCCAGGATTTAGCTTCAACTTCTAGCCTTGTAAAAAAGGTAGCAAGATTAAAAAATATGGACTATAAAGATTTAAATGGTAAAATAATATTTGAAGAGGCAAAAGCTGGAGATGAGATATGCATATTATCTTTAAAAGAAATGATAAGAGTTTTAGCTTTAGGTATTTCTAATGTTGCATACCTTGTGAATCCAGATACTGTAATTCTAGGTGGAGGAATAATGGCTCAGGAAGAGTATATTAGACCAATCTTAGATGAAGAATTAAAGAAAATATTAGTTGAAAGAGTTTATGAAAATACAAGAATAGAATTTGCATATATGAAAAATAGTGCAGGTATGATAGGAGCTCTACGCAACTTTTTAAATAAACACGTGGAGGAATAAATGAGTATATTAAAACAGCTTGAAGAACCAAATTTTAAAGCAACGAAATCTGATAAAGTATTAATCGAGTATATAAAGGAAAATATCGAGGATGTTTTTTATAAGTCGATATCTCAGATAGCTAAGGAAAGTGGAATTGGGGAGGCTACTATAACTAGATTTTCTAAGAAAATGGGGTATAGTGGACTTCAGGATTTTAAGGTTACATTAGCTCGGGAGATTTCAGGATTAAAAAATAGAACAATTATAAATAGAAGTATAGAAAATGATGAAGGTGTTATGGAAAGTGCCCGAAAATTATTCAATTCTAATATAAGAATATTAGAAAATACTTTTAATATAATAGATGGAAATGATATCGAAAAGGCTACAGATATGATTATAAATGCCAAGAAAGTATTCTTTATAGGTATAGGATATTCTGGTATGACTGCAGAGGATTCTAATTATAAGTTTTCTAGAATAGGGTTTAACTGCATGGCGATGGATAGCAGCCATAATATGATTATGATGGCATCACTTATGGATGAAGATGATGTTATTGTAGCTATTTCTCATTCTGGAGAAACAGACGAGATTATAAAGACAGTTAATATTGCAAAGGCAAATGGAGCAAGTGTTATTTCTGTTACAGAGGACAAGAGTTCTAGGCTGAGAGATGTTTCAGATGTTAATTTAGGGTACTTTTCTGGAGAGAGTATACTTGAGACAGGTTCGATTTCTTCAAAGCTAGCACAGTTCTTTATTATAGATCTTGTGTATACTCAGGTTGTTAAAGAGAAGTCTGCTGAGGTTGTTGAGAGAAAGATTAAGACAACTGATGCGATAAAATTGTATAATGAGTAAAAAAGGAATAGCATATAATATTGTATCAACGGTATTATGTGCTTTTTTATTTTATTTTGTATAAATCTATGATATAATCTAAATGTAAAAAATAATAAAATAAATGTGTAATTGCTAGAAATAATAAAAGGGGTTGTATTCTTTTGATGATATTCGATAAAATCAACAGACAGACAGACAGACAGACAGACAGACAGACAGACAGACAGACAGACTAACAAACAAGTTAGTTTATTTGTTATACATTTTTTTGAATATAAGCACAGTTCTATATTATGTAGATTAAATACATTATAGAAAACTGTGCTTTTTTTGTTTCTATAATTATATGTGATATGGGAGGCGTTGGATGGAAAAGATAGAAGAAAAAGATAATATAGAATTAATTATAGGTGATTTAAATTGGAATGAAAGTAGGAATGAAAATGAAACATTTGATTTAGATGTATCGGCATTTTTACTAAATAAAGATAAAAAGTTGGATAGAGATGAGAATTTTATTTTCTATAACAATAAAATAAGTGAAGATGATTCTGTTATATATACATCAGATAATATAACTGGTAATAAAGTCGATGATGAAGAATTAATAGTTGTTAATTTGAATAAAGTGACGTCAGAAATAGAACGAATATCTATAGTGGCAAGTATACATGAAGTTGATGATGAGGATTATTATTTTAAAGATATTAAAAATTCTAATTTAAAAATATCTAAATCAGGAGATGAATTTGATTTATCTGGGAAAATGATGTTTAAATTTGATTTAGAAAAAGAATTTGGAAATGAAAAAGCAATTATAGCCTTAGAAATAGTAAGAAATGGTGAAGAGTGGGAATATACACCTAAATCGAAGGGATTTAAAGGTGGATTAATAGATATTATAAGATATTACGGAGGAAATATATAGGAGGGAAAATATGAATGAATTTATAAAAGGGCAAAAGATTGATGTTGTATCTGGCGGTCAATTAGAAATTATTGAAAAACTTGGAGAAGGTGGTCAAGGAATAGTATATAGAGTTGAATATGAGGGAAAAGAGTATGCTCTAAAGTGGTATTTTGAAAAGAAGTTAGGAGATAGAATAGACTCATTCTATATGAATATACAGAATAATATAAAAGAAGGATCTCCAGATAATGTATTTTTATGGCCACAGAAGATAACAGAATATTATGAGGATAGTTTTGGATATCTTATGGATTTAAGACCAAAAGAATATAAAGATTTTTCTCAGTTTTTATTAGCAAAAGAAAAATTTGCTAATATATATGCTGTAATAAATGCAGCTCTAAGCATAACAAAAGGTTTAAGAAAATTATATCAAAGAGGATATAGTTATCAAGATTTGAATGACGGAAACTTCTTTATAAATCCTAAAAATGGTGATGTGTTGATATGTGATAATGATAATGTTGCACCAAATAATGAAAACTTAGGTATTATGGGTAAATGTAGATATATGGCTCCAGAGTTAGTTGCTCAGTCATCAGATGAAATTAAAAAACCAGATATAAAAACAGACAGATTTTCATTATCAGTAATACTATATTTAATATTATTTTTAAATCATCCTTTAGAAGGTAAAAGAACTCTAAAAAAACCATGTATGACAGAAGAACTTGAAAGAAAATTTTATGGGGAAGAAGCATTATTTGTTTGGGATGATAGTGACGATTCAAATAGACCAGTTAGAGGTGTGCATTCTAATGAAATAGCGCTTTGGCCAATATATCCTAAATTTATCAGGGATAATTTTAAAAAAGCTTTTTCAAAAGAGTGTTTAAAAACGGATAGAGATCAAAGAATATTAGAAAAAGAATGGATAAGAATTTTTATAGAACTTAGAAATAGAACAATAAAATGTCCATTATGTGGAGAGGAAACATTTTTATATGAAGATATAGATGAAGTATCTTGTATTAATTGTAATAAAAAATTGCCACAGTATCTAACATTAAAAATTAAAAAGTATAATATACCTATAATAGAAGGCGAAAAAGTGTATACATGTCATTTAAAAGATACAGATAATTTTAATGATGAGATAGGTGAAATAGTAACTAGCAAAGTAAATAAATCAGCGATAGGATTAAAAAATAAATCAATTAACACATGGAAAGCTATATTGCCAAATGGTCTAACTAAATCTTATATGAATGGAGAAGTTATAAAACTTGGAAAAGGACTAAAAATAGATTTTGGTGATAATGTAGTTGGAGAGATAATGTTATAAATAATAAAAATTAAAGGAGTATTATGTTATGGGAATATATGATAAAGTAGTAGAAATACCAAGAAGAACAATGGTTTTATTTTTCTTAGTAGATGTTTCAGGAAGTATGTTTGGATCAAAGATAGGAACTGTTAATGTAGCTATAGAAGAAATAGTTCCAGAATTAAAGGATTTGTCTGAAAATAATGCAGATGCACAGATAAAAATAGCTACATTAGCATTTTCATCAGGAGCTCATTGGGTAGATGATAAACCTATAGAAGCAGAAAAGTTTAGATGGAATTACTTAAATGCAAACGGACTTACAGATTTAGGAGAAGCTTGTAATAAGCTAAATGATAAATTATCAAAAGATGAATTTATGTGTGATGCTACAGGGTCATTTGCTCCAGCGATATTCTTATTATCAGATGGATGTCCAACAGATAACTACAAACATGGACTTGATAAATTAAAACAGAATAACTGGTTTAAAAAAGCTATAAAAGTTGCTATAGCAATAGGTGATGATGCGAATAAGGATGTATTGGAAGAATTTACAGGAAGTTCAGAATCTGTAATAACAGTACATACACCAGAAGCACTAAAAAAATGGATACAGTTTGTTAGCGTAAGAGCATCAGAGGTAGCTAGTAAAAGTGCAAGTATAGGAAGTAGTAGTAAACAAGAAGAATTTACAAAAGAAATACAAAATCAGGTTGCGGATGCAGCTGATTGGGATTCATTTGATGATGAAGAATGGTAGAAAAGAGGTTATATAGATGGAATATAAATCTTTTAATATTTCTTATATAGGAGCAAGCCATATAAAAAGAGGAACAGAATGTCAAGATGCATCTATAAGCTTTAGTAATGGAGATTATTCTATCATTGTAGTTTGTGATGGACACGGCGGAGATGATTATGTTCGAAGTTCGAAGGGATCTGATATAGCGAAGGAAGTAGCTTTAAAAAAAGTAAAAAAATTCATAAAAGATTTTGAGAAAATAGAGTCTTTTGAAAAAGATAAAGATTATTACGACAGAGTTATGTATAATTTAAAGGCTAGTATAATATTTTCATGGAATGAAAAAGTAAAGGAAGATATATCAAAAAATCCTTTTACAGAGGAAGAATTAAATAGGGTATCTGAAGGAGCTAGAAAAAGATATTCAAATGATAAGTCAGAAAAATTTTATTCAGCATATGGGACAACAATGATAGCAGTAGTATGTACTGAAAAATATTGTTTTGCAATCCAAATAGGAGATGGGAAATGTATTTTTATAAATTCTGATGGCGAATTTATTCAACCTGTACCTATAGATGAGAAATGTTTTTTAAATGTTACTACATCAATATGTGATGAAGATGCTATTGATAGCTTTAGACATATTTTTATTGAAAAATCAGATTCAAAAAGTTTACCTGTTGCAGTATTTATTGGAACTGATGGAGTTGATGACTCATTCCAAAACGATCAACAATTGTATGAGTTATATAGAACAGTATTGTACTCTTTTTCTAATACTAAATTTGAAGATGCATATGAAGAGTTAAAAAATTATATTCCAACATTATCAAAGCATGGAAGTGGAGATGATATTTCTATTGCTTCAATATTAGATATTGAAAATATAAAAGAACTAGATTTTATTAAGAGTTTTGAAAAAGATTTATTGGGAAGCGAAACATCAGAAACTCAAGATGATAATGAAGAAAATATATCTGATATAATAGATACTGATTCTATAGAGAATAAAAGCTTAAAATCTGATAAAACATTAAAGATAAAAATGTATGATGAGGAAAATATTCAAGAAGTTAAATATCATTTAGAAGAAAATAATTTATTATATGATGAAAAAGAAAAGAATAGATCTTCTAAAAATGATTTTTTAGAACAAGAAATATCGGAAGTAGCAGATAACTATGGAGAAGATATTTTAGAAAAAGGGAATAATACTTCTATTGATAGTGATAGCTCTGAAATAAATAATGGAAATGATATTCAATTATCTGATGATGAAATATCTGGAAAGACAAATTGTTTAAAAAAAGAATATGTAAATTTGGAAGAAATAAATAAAGATAGTTTATTAAGTGAAACAAAGCTAGAGTGCACAGATGATAAAAATGAAGTGTTAGAAAAATATGAAAATCAAAATATAGAAGAAGAAAAGAAAGATCCTTTGCAAAATGATGAGATACCACAAATCCCAAAATCAAAAGAAGATTTATCAGATGAAAACGAGAAAGTAGGCAAAAATATTAAAAAAGAAAAAAAATCTTGGAAATTTTGGAAAAAGATTTAAATAGTTAATTGAAATAATAAAGACAGATGTATTATTAAAAATTTGATATATCTGTTTTTATTATTAAAAATATTTCGGGAGATGAAATGAATTGAATAATAAATATTATTATAGTATTTTAGAAAATGATAGCGAAAAAGATTTGTATAAAAAAATTTATAATGGAATAAAAAATTTTGATAAAGAAATTGAGATAGATAAAAAATGGAGTACAAAACAAATACATGAGCTGTATATAAGGATATTAATGGATACACCATTGTTTTTTTTTGTTAATCAAAATAAATTATCTATAAAAAAAACATTAAAAAAAGTAATAATAGAGCCGTTGTATATATATGATAAAGAAGAAAGTAAAGAAAAATATATAAAAGTAAGAAAAATTACAGATAAAATAATTGATAATATAAAAGTAAAGAATTTAAATACATTTCAAACAGAAAAATATTTTCATGATAGTATAATAAAAAATGTTGAATTTGTAGAACATGATAGATTTTATTCTCCTAATGCACACTCTATAATGGGGGTATTTATAGAAAAAAGAGCTGTGTGTGAAGGAATATCAAAAGCATTTAAATTACTATGTGATTTAGTTTCAATAAAATGTATGGTAGCATATGGAAAAACAAATCAAGGTTTTAATATAAAAACTGATAGTCAACATGCTTGGAATATTATAAAAATAAATAATAAAAGCTATCATATTGATATAAGTTGGGACAATATATATATAAATGGTAAGAAATATCCAAATTATAAATATTTTAATGTAACATCAAACTACATAAGAAAAACTCATCAAATTACAAATGTGATGCCTTTATGTGATAATTATTACTTTAATTACTATTGTTATACAAAATCAGTATTAAGAAATTATAATGATGTAAAAGAATTTATTGAAAATAATTATGAAAAAGAAAATATTTTATATTTTAAATTAGAATCAGATTTAGTATTAAAATCAATAAATGAGATAAAATTAAAAATGAATTATTTTATCATGCTTAAACAGGCGAAAAATATAACAAATATATCAAAATTCAATATTATTATAAATAAAGCGGATATGGCTGGAATGATTATAAAAAATGAAGGAGGTTATTATGGAAAGAAAAAATAGTGGTTATAAGATTAATTTAGAAAAACCTATGGACAAGCAGAAAAAAAATAAAATTAAATCAAATAAGTTAAATATAAACAATGCAAAAAATACTAGATTATATACAAATAAAACTCAATCAGATGCCGAAATATTAGGAAAAAATGCTACTAAACTAAATCTTTCTTTTGATGAAAAAATTAATTATGTTATAAGAAATTCAAAAGATGAGAGAGATATAGCTGATGCGTTAAAAATAGTTATAAGAGAAGAAATTAAACAAGATAAAAGAATAAGTATGTCGGCATTAGATAATTATTTTATAGCATTTAATAATAACAACCAAAGAATTATAGAATTAAATGAATTAAGCCATTATGGTTATAAATATAAAGAATTAATAAACTTAAAATTAGCAGAAGTAGAAATAGAATGTTTAAAAGATAAAAGTAAAAGCAATACAAATGAATTTATAAGAAATAAAATAAATTATATACATACATTAATTGATGAAGGTATAAGATTATCAAAACAAAATAATACTGAGCCATATTTGCTAGAATTGTACGAAACTAAAAAAGAACTGTACATATTAGAAAATGAAGAACAGAATAAGCGAAAAATAGAAAAAGTAAATATTGAAATAAATAATATAATATTAAGATTAAATAATACTAATAAAGGGATAAACAATAATACTACAAAGAGTATATTTAATAGTTTAAAATCAAATAATAAACAATTAAATACAGTAAATCAGAAGAGTATTAATAATGTAAATGTACAAAATACTACTTCAAATACTGTAAATAAGAAAAAAACAAATAAAATAATGGCTGCAAGTATATTGTTAATCGGATTACTTATTGTAGCTAATTTAATGTTTAGTTCAAAAAATAACACGCTAGCAAATACAACAGATGATAATATAAATAAAAGTAGCGAAGTTGTAGCAAACTCAGAACAAGAAAATTATAATGATGAAAATTATTACGAAGAATCAGAAACAGAACCAAAAGTTGAAGAGAAAAAAGTAAATAGAGCTATGGAAGGTGCAATGTCCTCAGCACCAACAGTCAAGAAATCACTTCCAACAAGATATAGCGAATATGGGGACTATAGTTCAACTAAACAGTCTTATTTTATGGAGCAAGAAGATTTATTAACTGAATACTATACAGACTATGAAAAAGCAGTTTCAAATGCTGATTATTCATACGTTCGGGGAGATTTAGTAGATGATGGACAATTATCAAAAGAACTAAAAATATCTATACCACAATATAAACATAAAAGTGTATATGTAAAACATTTTAGCATATATAATTTAGAAATGTATGGAGAAGATAAGGCGACATTTAGTTTAGATACTGTATTTGTTGTAGACAATGAAAGAATACAGATAGAAACTCAAAAAATGACAACATATTATGATTATTATAACCAAAGATGGCTAATTGATAATTATACAGATTGGGATATTATATACAAACAGGAATATGATCCAAATGTAGATTACTTTGATTTTACAAATTATAGAGAGTATTTCTAATATGTATAGAGATAATAAAGTATTAAAAACTTATTAAATATTAATTTATGGAATGAGGAATACAATGAAAAACAAAAAAATATTAATAACAATTCTAGGATTTTGCATTCTTTGCTTAAGTGTAATGTTAGGTCTAAACATAAAAACATATATGGAAAAAAGAGAAAAAAATAGCATAAGGCCAATATTAGCAAGCCAAGAAACATTAGAGCCAGAAGTAAAAAAAGCTATGAACAACTTATATAAAATAACTGGAGATAACAAAGAAAGAGTTGTTTATCAGTACAATCCAGATAAAAATTATATAATGGAAGATTTTATAAAAAGTAATTATTATGCATTTAATGTAATAGATGCTGATGAAAATGGACAAATAACAAATATTAGAAAATGTAACTATTTAGTAAATAAAAATACAAATGATACCAATGTCTATTTTGCTGGTGGACAAATGAATGCATTAGAAAAGGCAGATAGTTGGAAAGTAAAGAAAGAATATGAACAATACTACTATGAAATGCAACCTGAAATAAAAAAAGCATATGAACGGATAAAAAATACAGTAGGAGAAGATTATTATAAATATGAGTATGATCCAGAATTGGAAAAAGAAGGAAATGAAAAATATGATTTAGGTGAAAAATTCTATGTATTTTCAGATTATGGTCTAGATGAAAATGCTTATTTTAGCGATGAAGGAGATGTTGATTTAGCTGTTAAAAAAGAAAATATGGAAGTTTATGAATTTTCTATAGCAGCTTATCCTAATAACTATATATTACCTTATGGTGATGAAAATTTAGGACTTGAAGACTGGCAGGTAGAATGTAAAAAAATGCATGATGGAGCGTGTTCAACAGAGGAAGAGCATAATAATGTAGGTAAAGGGATTAGTGTAGAGGAAGCTATAGAAATATTATATAGAAAAACAGGAGATAATAGTCTTACTTTTGATTATGAATATACAAAAGAAAGTAATTATTTAATGGCATTAACTAACTACGAATACTATAATAGTAATTATTATATATTTTCTGTAGAAGATGAGTTTGGAGATATGCGGGATATGAATTATGTTGTTAGAAAATCAGATGGAAAAGTATTTTATTTTTCACCGTACATGACTGAACCACGGCCATGTTAGATAAACAAAAGTACTATCAGATTAAACATTTTTTGTTTAATCTGATAGTACTTTTTTATGTTAAATATGAATTAATACTTATAAAAACTTTATCTTTTGTTTGTAAAAAGAACAGTATGTGTATTTAATGTGAAAAAAATCAATAATATTGAAAAAAAAAACACATTAAGTTAAACTATAATAATGAACACGAAAAATGGAGGAAAAAGTTATGCATAGCGATAAAAGCTCAAAAATCAGAAGAAAAAAGAACAACGAAAAAAAATATGATACTTTTAGCTTGACTATGGAACTAAACAAACCTTTAATAACTGAAGAAGAATTAAAAAAACAAAACGAAGAAAAACAAAGACAGAAAAAAAGAAAAATAAATAAAAATATATTCAAAGCAGTAGCAGTTGTAGTTATTATAGCACTTGTTGGATCATTGGCATGGCTTCTAAATGCCTACGAACCACAAGATGTAGCTAGAGAAAATTTAGTTTCTAACAGTGAAGTAAAAGTAGTTGAAGGAGATATAACAGAATTTATACCTAAGGATGTTGTATCTAATACCGGTGTGATAATATATCCTGGAGCTAGAATTGATGTTAAAGCATATGCACCACTTGCAAATAGACTAGCACAGAATGGATATAAAGTATTTGCAGTAGATATGCCGTTTAATATGGCAATATTCTCATCACATAAAGCAGATAAAGTAATTGAAGAGAATAAAGATATTGAAAATTGGGTTATAGTAGGTCATTCATTAGGTGGAGCTATGGCGACAAATGCAATATCTACAAATAATAAGATTAAAGGAATAGTATATTTAGCATCTTATCCATCAGGAGATAAAATAAAAGATAGTGGAGCAAAAGTATTGTCAATTTGGGGAAGTAAAGACGGAGTAATAAACTTTGACAATATGATAAAGGCTAAGGAAGATTTACCGAAAGATACAGAATATGTAGAAATAGAAGGTGGAAATCACTCTGCATTTGGAGATTATGGACTTCAAAAGGGAGATACAAAATCTATAATATCTGAAGATAAACAGCTAGATATAACTGTAGAAAGTATCTGTAATTTTATAAGCGATAAAATAAATTAAATATAATATTATAAATAATCAGGAGGAAATCATGAAGGATTTTGTACTAGAATGTTGTGTGGATTCAGTAGAATCGGCTTTAGAGGCTGATAAAGGTGGGGCAGATAGAATAGAACTTGCAGCAAACCTAATAATAGGAGGTACTTCACCAAGTATAGCATTATACAATGAAATAAGAAGACAGTCAGATATAAAAATATTTGTACTGTTAAGACCAAGATTTGGAGATTTCCATTATACAGAAAATGAATTTAAAATATTAAAAGAAGAAGTTGCCATGTTTAGAGATGCTGGGGCAGATGGTGTAGTTGTTGGATGCTTAAATGTAGACGGAACATTAGATTTAGAAAAAATGGAAGAATTAGTTAAAGAAGCTGGAGATATGCATGTAACATTACATAGAGCTTTTGATATGACAAAAGATCCATTTGAAACATTAGAACAGGCTAAAAAATTAGGAATAAAAACAATACTTACATCAGGGCATAAAAATAATGCACTAGATGGAAAAGATTTAATAAAAGAATTAGTAGAAAAAGCAGGAGATGACATAGAAATATTAGTAGGAAGCGGAGTTAATGCTAATGTTATAAAAGAATTCTTAGCAGACACAAATGCTACTTCATTCCATATGTCTGGAAAAGTTACTTTAGATAGCAAAATGGAATATAGAAAAGAAGGCGTAAGTATGGGACTTCCTATGATGAGTGAATATGAAATATGTCAGACTAGTGCAGAAAAAATAAGAGAAGCTAGAGAAGTATTAGACAACGCAAGAAAATAATTATTTAAAAAAATAATTGAAATTTATAATCCGTAGATTTAAAATCTGCGGATTTTTTTGTATTTAATTAAAAAAAGTTGTATTGTATTAACACAGCTACTATAAAAATGGTTATAATATTTAATATAACGAATTACGTTTTCAAAGTAAATTTTCATAACGAAATTGTTGGAGGAGATTAATAATGGAAAAGAAATATATAATGGCACTTGACCGGGGAACTACTAGTTCAAGATGTATAATATTTGATAAAGATGGAAACATAATAAAAGTTGCGCAGAAAGAGTTTGAACAGATATATCCAAAACCAGGCTGGGTAGAACACGATGCTATGGAAATATGGGGTTCACAGAGTGGTGTTATGAGAGAAGCTGTAGACACTGCTGGGATAAATCCAGAAGAAATTGCTGCTATAGGGATAACAAATCAGAGAGAAACTACTGTAGTATGGGATAAAAAAACTGGTAAACCTATATATAATGCAATAGTTTGGCAATGTAGAAGAACTTCAGAAATATGCGATGAATTAAAAGAAAAAGGTCTAACTGAATGTATAAGAGAAAAAACAGGACTTATAATAGACGCGTATTTCTCTGCAACAAAAGTAAAATGGATACTAGATAATGTAGAAGGTGCTAGAGAAAGAGCTGAAAAAGGAGAATTACTTTTCGGAACAATAGATACTTGGTTAATATGGAAATTAACAGGTGGAAGAGTACATGTAACAGATTATTCAAATGCGTCTAGAACAATGATGTACAATATAAACACATTAGAATGGGATAAGGATATATTAAAAGAACTTGATATACCAGAAATAATGCTTCCAGAAGTTAAAGAATCTAGTTGTGTATATGGATATACTGACTCCGGATTATTTGCAGATATAAAAATACCTATAGCAGGATGTGCTGGAGATCAGCAGTCAGCTCTATTTGGACAGAATTGCTTTGAAGAAGGGACAGCTAAAAATACTTATGGAACAGGATGTTTCCTACTTATGAACACAGGAGAAAAACCTGTTAAATCAGAAAATGGACTTTTAACAACTATTTCTTGGGGAGTAGATGGAAAAGTAGAGTATGCGCTAGAAGGAAGTATATTTATGGGAGGTGCATCTATTCAGTGGCTTAGAGATGAGCTTAGAATGATAAAGAGTGCAGCTGACAGTGAAAAATATGCTATGAGAGTTGAAAATACTAATGGAGTATATGTAGTGCCTGCATTTACAGGACTTGGAGCTCCTTATTGGGATATGTATGCTAGAGGAACAATTGTCGGACTTACAAGAGGAGCAAAGAAAGAACATCTAATAAGAGCTACTCTAGAATCTATAGCATATCAGACAAAAGACGTACTAGAAGCAATGCAAAATGACTCAGGAATAGAACTAAAATCATTAAAAGTAGATGGTGGTGCTAGTAATAATAACTTCTTAATGCAGTTCCAGTCAGATATATTAAATGTAAAAATAGATAGACCTAAAATAGTTGAAACAACAGCACTAGGTGCAGCATATTTAGCTGGACTTGCAGTTGGATTCTTCAAGAGCAAAGAAGATATAAAGAAAAGATGGGTTTGTGATAGAGAATTCGAACCTAAAATGAGCGAAGAAGTTAGAGAAAAATCTTACAAAGATTGGAAAAGAGCTGTAGAAAGATCTCTTGCTTGGGAAGAATAAATAGAATATAAATTTAATTCTATTTAGCTCAAATGGAGGGGTACTATGATAGAAGTTAACGACTTATGTAAAATATTTACAAGAATTATTAGTGATGGAGAGAAAAAAAGATTTGGCAAAAAGGTAAAGGTCAAGGAAGAGGAGTTTCTTGCTGTAGACCATATTTCATTTAAAGCCGAAAAAGGGGAAATAGTAGGTATACTTGGACCAAATGGAGCAGGAAAAACGACGCTTCTTAGAATGTTAGCTGGAATTTTGACACCTACATCTGGTAGCGTTGAAATTTGTGGATATAACTATGAAGAAGAGAAGAATCTCGCAAAAAGGGAAATAGGCTATTTATCAGGGAATACTAGATTATATGGAAGATTTTCCCCGAGAGAAATAATGACTATATTTGGAAAAATGTATGAAATGGACGAAGAAAGTATAAAAAAATCCATAGATAGAATATCTGAAATAATGAGTATGGAAGATTTTATAGACAACAGAATAGAAAATTTATCAACAGGTCAGACTCAGAGAACCTCTATTGCTAGATGTCTTATACATTCACCAAGCGTATATATATTTGACGAGCCAACTCTAGGCTTGGATATTTTGAGCAGTAGAGCAATAATAGATTTCATGTTACGTGAAAAGCAAAATGGAAAAACTGTTTTATACTCTACTCATTATATGAAAGAGGCTGAAACTTTATGCGATAGAATAATTCTTATATATGAGGGAAAAATTATTGCTGAAGGTAAGCCAGCAGACCTTATGAGAGAAACAAACTCAAAATCTTTAAGACAGGTGTTCATAAAACTAGCGGATAAAGAGGTGGGTTTGAATGAGGATTAAAATAATAAAAGAAATTTTTAAAAAAGAAATTTTGGATATAGTAAGGGATAGAAAAAGTATATTTATGATGATAGTTGTTCCAATACTTTTATATCCTATAATAATGGTGTTGTTGATGGGAATAATGAATTCATCAATAAATAAAATGACATCAGAAACTATAACACTTGGATTATCTTCGGCTCCAAATGCGGAGTTTGTAGAAATTGTAGACAATGAAAATTCAATTAGAGAAAAAGAAGATACACTAGGAAATATAGAAATAAAAACAAATATTAAAGATTATAAAAGAGAATTGGAAAAAGGTGAAATTGATGCCTATATAGACAATTCTATAAAGGATAATGACTACAAAGTTATTATAAATTCTGCATCAGATGAATCAGGAATAAAGGCAGATGCTATATTTGATGTAATGAATAAATATAAAAGAAAAATGTCTGAGAGAGAGATAGAAAAACATGGATTAAATTCTAAGCAGATACTAGAACCTATAAAATATGAAAAAGTAGATATAACAAATAGTGCTAAAAAAGCGGGAATGTTATTAGGACAGGTAATACCATTTATACTTATAATAGGTGTGCTATTTGGCTCTATTTATCCAGCAATAGATGTTATGGCTGGTGAGAAGGAAAGAGGAACTCTTGAAACATTGTTCTCACTTCCAATATCTAATATGGAGCTTGTAATAGGTAAGTATATGGCAGTATCTGCAAGTGCTATCTTGACGTCTTTATTGAACATAATTTCTATGAGTTGCACATTGGGATACTTTATGAAGGCAGAATCGATATATAATCCCTCTATGGTGCATATAAATTACTCGGTACTAGGTGGTGCTGTACTTATAACCATAGTCAGTGTTATTTTGTTTGCTCAGGTTGTATCAGCACTTGCTATGTGTGTTTGCTCATTTGCTAAGACATTTAAAGAGGCTCAAAACTATATAACACCGCTTATGCTTGTAATAATGGTACCAGCATATATTTCAATGATACCAAATATTTCTCTTAGCAGAATAACTGCAACAATACCAGTTGTAAATATTTCACTTCTAATAAAAAGTGTAATATCACTTAGAGCAAATATGAAAATGGTGAGCTTGGTACTTATTGTAAATCTAATATTTGTACTAATTTCTCTAGTACTACTTTCAAAAATATTCAATTCTGAGGATATTTTATTTGGTGAAAAAAGAAACTTTAAACTTATTCAGAAGAGAAGTAGTATAAAAGAGGGGAGTATGCCAGGAATTAGCGACGGATTTATGGTATATGTATTGGCATTTATAAGCTTAATATACGTATCTCCTATACTAAATATGAAGCTTGGAATAATGGGGAATACTATAAATCAGTTCATTATGGCTATGATACCAGTATTAATTGCAATATACATAAAGGCGGACTTCAAAAAATTATTTAGCATAAAAAAAATCAAACTAAAAGACATAATAAGAGCAGCATTAACTTGGTTTGTAGGAAGTTTAATAATGTCCGTATTTGTGATGATATTATTAAAACTGTTCCCAGATCAAATGAAGGTATCTGAGCAGTTGAATAATATTATAAGATCTAGTGGAGGATTATTCACTCAGATAATATTATTTGCATTGGTACCTGCAATATGCGAAGAAACATTGTTTAGAGGATTTATACTATCTGCATTTAGAGATAAAAAAACTTTTGGACAGAAAAATGAAAAATATATTATGTTTGCTATTGTAGTAAGTGGAATATTATTTGGTATAATGCACTTAGATTTTATTAGAATAATACCGACTTCTATACTGGGAATGGTAATGGCATACAATGTATATAAATCAAAATCAATATTTACATCGGTTGGAATACACTTTTTCAACAATTTACTATCAGTTTTATCAGTAAACTTTGGAGTACAAGCGATGTTACTCCTTATATAGACGTAAAGTAGAGATTATCAGGTTTTAACTTGATAATCTCTTTTATTTTTTGAAATTATTTATAAAAAAATCAAAAAAAGATTGCAATGTAGATTGTACTATAGTATTATTGTATTAACAACTTAATACAATAATAAAAAGGAGGGAAAGTTATGAGCTGGGAATTCGATAATAGCAAGCCTATCTATATTCAACTAGTTGACACTCTAAAGATGAAGATTGTATCCGGAGAGTTTCAACCGGGGTCAAAAATGCTAACAGTTAGAGCTTTAGCTGCAGAAGCTGAAGTAAATCCAAATACAATGCAGAGAGCATTATCTGAGTTAGAGAGGGAGGAGCTTATGTATAGTCAAAGAACAAAAGGCAGATTTGTAACTGATGATATAGATAAAATAAATAAAATGAAAAAAGATATGGCAAATGAAAGAATAGATGGTTTAAAGGAATTTCTTGTACAGCTAGGATATAGCCCGGATGAGATAATCTCTCTAATAGCCGAGAATGTGAAAGGAGAATAATTATGGAAAATACTATAATAAAATTAGATAACGTCGTTAAAAGATACGGCAAAAAAGAAGCATTAAAAGGTATAAGCCTTGATATTCCAAAAGGTAAGATAGTAGGTTTACTTGGACCTAATGGAAGTGGTAAGAGTACAATGATAAAACTATTAAATGGACTACTACAGCCAGATGAAGGTACTATAGAAATAGCTGGTATGAAACCTTCTATAGAAACTAAGAAAATAGTATCTTACTTACCTGAAAGAACTTATTTAAGTGAATGGATGAAGATGAAAGACCTTTTAAAATTCTTCAGTGATTTTTATGAAGACTTCGACTTAGAAAAAGCTGAGGAAATGATAGAAGCATTAAATATAAATGTAGATGAAAAGATAAAAGATATGTCAAAAGGTACTAAGGAAAAGGTACAGTTAATATTAGTGATGTCTAGAAATGCTGATGTTTACATACTAGATGAACCAATAGGTGGTGTTGACCCTGCTGCAAGATCATTTATTATGAGAACAATACTTCAGAATTTCTCTGAAGAGAGTACACTTATAATAGCAACACATTTAATAAGTGAAATAGAAAATATATGTGATGAGATAATATTCTTATCATACGGAGAAATAAAACTACAGGGTAATGTAGATGAAATAAGAGAAGAAAAAGGTAAATCAATAGATGCCTTATTTAGGGAGGAATTTAGATGTTAGGTAAACTTATAAAATATGAATTCAAAGCTACAATGAGAAGCTTCTTAGCGATATATGCGAGTTTAATACTTACTGGTGTATTAATAGGAATATTTATGCTTGCAAATGTAGATGTAGGCATGAGTTTAGGTATGTTAATAATGGTAGCTTTAATGATTACACTTGGTGTTTTAACAATAACTGTTATTATAAAAAGATTTAGCAAAAACTTACTTGGCGATGAAGGTTATTTGATGATGACACTTCCTGTAAGTGCAAAGAAAATAGTAGCATCTAAAATAATAACATCTGTTGTTTATTTAATTTTAAGTACTATAGTAGTATTTTTAGTATTTGTTGTAATAATGCTTCCTTCTGGTATGGCTACAATGAAAGAATTTATACGGTCTATGGGAAATGTTTGGAACTACATGGTTATGAATTTACTAAGTGCTAGAGATATAATATTAAATATGATAATAACATTTATGTTAGGTATAGTAGATTATATATCTTTCATATTAGTGATATACACTTCATTATCAATAGGACAGTTAAAACCATTTAACAAACACAGAACTCCTGTTGCGATAATAGCATTTTTCATAATAAATATGATAGTATCAGTTATAAGTGATGGACTTTCAAATCTATTAGAAAGTATGAATATACTAACAGCTCCACAGAGTATGTCAATGTTAAGTGCATCATCAATATACACATTAGTATTCTATGGTGTAGTTTCTGTAGTATTATTTATGATAACTTCTTACATACTTGAAAAGAAATTAAATCTTGAATAAAAAATTCATAGGTTAATATATCTTGAGGTTGAAAACATAGACAAACTACTCTCCAGGCGATCAAGTCGCATTGTCGAGTGAGTTTTGTCTATGTTTTTCAACTCTGTAAGATAATTATTATCCGTATGAAAAATTAATTCAAATGGCTATTTTAAATTGATAAATTTTGATATTTTTATTTGCAATCTTTAAATATATCGTAATCAGGTTTTACATATTTACTTCCCTGAAAAGTTCCTCTTCTTTTCATTTCATCGTCAATCCGGTTAAGAACTTCCCATTTTTTTAGACTCCAAAGAGGTGCTAGAAGTTCATCTCTTTTACCATCTCCAGTAAGTCTGTGGATAACCATCTCTTCAGGTAAGATTTCAAGCTGATCACATACCAAATTAATATATTCTTCTTGTTCCATAGGTACTATTTGTCCATTGTTCAAGAAGTCCCGTAGAGGAGTATCTTTTATTATATGAAGAAGGTGGATTTTTATACCATCCGCCCCCATATCTGCAACAGCTTTTGCCGTTTGCATCATCATTTCTTTATCTTCACCAGGAAGTCCATTTATTATATGTACAACAGTTTTTATATTTCTATCTTTTAATTTTTTAAAACCATCTAAGAAATCTTGATATGTGTGTCCCCTGTTTATTATATCAGATGTTTCGTCGTGTATAGTCTGAAGTCCAAGTTCTACCCAAAGATTAGTTCTTTCGTTTAATTCAGCTAGATAATCCACAACATCATCAGGTAAACAGTCAGGTCTAGTAGATATTGAAAGACCTATAACATCTTCAAATCCTAAAACAGTTTCATATCTTTCTTTTAATACTTCTAACGGAGCATAAGTATTTGTAAATGCCTGGAAGTAGCCTATATATTTTGCATTAGGCCATTTTTTTAGCATCATAGCTTTTATTTCATCAAACTGTTTTCTTAAATTATCGTTTGGATTACCTGCAAAATCTCCAGATCCCTCTCTACTACAGTATATACATCCACCATATCCTAAAGTCCCATCTACATTAGGACAAGTAAAACCAGCATTTAGAGAAACTTTAAAAATTTTTTCTCCAAAAGTCTGTCTTAAATAGTAGTTCCATGTATGGTATCTTTTATTTTTATCAAAAGAGTATTTGAATTTTTCCATTATAAATTCCTTTCTAAAATTTTTTATTTATTAGTTTTTAATAGTATATTTTCAAAATTTATATAATCAATAATAACATATATCGAGGTACAAATGAAGTTGTTAGTATTGAGATTGATATTATATAATTAAATAATAAGGAATTTTAACAGATAAAATAAGCAATGTACAAAATAAGGAGATTTTATATATGGAAAAGTTTGTTACTTCATTTAGCGGGGGAAAAGACTGTACTTTAGCAATGTATTTAATAAAGGAAAGAGGATTTATTCCGGATTCAATAATTATAACAGTAAAGGAAACGGATTCTTGGACTCATGGGATAAATTTAAAAATGATAGAAGAATATGAAAATGTACTTGGATTAAAAGTATATCCGGTATTTTGTAGAATGGATAATTATGAGGAAGAATTTGAAAATACATTAAGAAGAATAAAAAAAGAAAGAGGAGTAAATATCTGTGTGTTTGGAGATATAGACATAGAGCAACACTTAAATTGGAATAAGACAAGATGCAAAAACGTAGGTATTGAATGTATAATGCCACTAGAAAAGATAGATAGAGAAGAAGCAGTTGAAAGATTTATAGATTCTGGATTTAAGGCAATTATTAAAAAGGTTAATTTAAATTATTTGAATGAAAGTTTTTTAGGAAGAGAATTAAATAGAGAAACTATTGAGGATATCAAAAGATATTCTGAGGAAAAAAACATAGAAATAGATTTATGCGGTGAAAATGGAGAATACCACACAATTGTGGTAGATGGACCTTTATTTAATAAAAAATTAAATTATAATTTAGGAGAAATAAAAGAGGAATATCAAAGTGCAATAATAGAAGTAAATATAGTTTAAGGTATGTAAATTTAGACGAAAATATTATATGAGGAGGAAAATATGAAGGATTACTATAAAATAGGAGAGATTTCGAAAATATATGGATTCAGCAAGGATTCTCTTATGTACTATGAGGATTTAGGGATTTTAAAACCAGACAGAGATACTAATGGATATAGGATGTATAGCATACAGGATTTATATCGTTTAAATCTCATAAAAGAGCTTAGAACACTTGGATTCTCTATGAAAAAGATAAAAGAATATCTTGAAAATAGAAATTTAAGAACTACAGAAGGAATTTTAAATGAGGAGCTTATTTTGACGGAAACTAAGATCAAAGAGTTAAACTCTCAGAGAAGTAATATCATAAATAGACTAAGTGCTATAGCTGAATCTAAAGAAATAACAAATTTTGAAAACATAGAATTAAAATATATAGAAAAGAGAAAAGCTATAGAATTAAATGCAAATATAACTAGAGATGAGGAGTTTGACTTCTGCGTGCAGAGGCTTCAAAACGAGTATGAGGGAAGATTTGATATTTTAGGAAATAATAATATAGGATCGTTTTTCTCAGAAGAAGCTTTAAAAAAAGGTTTAAATAATGTATTTAAATCAGTATTTTGTCTAATAGATGACGATGAAGAAACTTATAACATAACTCTTGAAGAAGGATACTATGTAACATTTACTTATAAAGGCGATTATATATACAATCACGAGCATTTAAAAAAACTAGAAGAATATATAAAAGAAAACAATTTAGAAGCAGTTGGTGGGCCTCTGGAAATATATAAAATTGATATACATGAAACGGGAAATCCAGAAGAATTTGTTACAGAAATACAAATTCCTGTTAAAAAAATATAGAAAATTTCATAAAACCTCTTGACTATGGTATTATACCATAGTTTATCATTTTAGATA
This sequence comes from Peptoclostridium sp. AF21-18, assembly GCF_003478825.1. Taxonomy (NCBI): domain Bacteria; kingdom Bacillati; phylum Bacillota; class Clostridia; order Peptostreptococcales; family Peptoclostridiaceae; genus Peptoclostridium; species Peptoclostridium sp. AF21-18. The sequence goes on along the minus strand of NZ_QUGE01000002.1, from coordinate 87,532 downwards.
AGAAGAGAGGAGAGTATATAAAATGGATTCGAAATTGTTATCAAATGAAAACATGAGCTTAAAGGCAAAATTTTTAAGGTATATGATACCTTCAGTTGTATCTATGTGGGTGTTCTCGCTTTATACAATGGTCGATGGTATATTCGTTGCAAGAGGAGTAGGGGAAACAGCACTTGCAGCTGTGAATATCTCAATGCCTTTTGTAAACTTTATATTCGCATTATCACTGATGTTCTCAACAGGGGCATCTACAATAATAGCTGTATATCTTGGTAAAAAAGATATAGATTCAGCTAATAAAATATTTACTATGAATACAGTAGTAATAATAATATTCTCATTATTAATAATGGGCGGAGTTTTATTAAATTTAGAAAAAGTAGCTACAATGCTAGGTGCTACTGCTTCAACTATGGATTATGTAAAACACTATCTTGGAATAATAGTACTATTTAATGGATTTTTTATGGTATCTTATTCGCTTGAAGTAATTATAAAAACAGATGGATTCCCAATTTTAGCAACTTGTGGAGTTATAATATCAGCAATTAGTAATGTTGTACTTGATTACTTATTTATAATGGTATTCCATTGGGGTGTAATGGGTGCAGCAATTGCAACAGGTTTATCACAGGTATTTTCTACAGTCTTCTTCTTAGTTCACTTCTTTAGAAAAAATTCAACACTTAATTTCTCAAGATTTAAGTTTGATTTCCCAGAATTTAAGAAAATAGCATTTATAGGTATACCAGACTCAACAACAGAACTTAGTTGCGGTATAGTAGTAATGCTTTTCAACTTAAACATAATAAAATACATAGGTGAACAGGGTGTAGTTTATTACAGTATTATAAACTATGTAAACACATTGGTACTTATGACAATGATGGGTATAGCACAGGGTATGCAGCCATTAGTAAGTTATTACTTTGGAGCAGAGAACTCTACTAATATGAAGAAACTATTTAAAATGTCTGCTATAGCAGGTGTAATAGCATCGGCAGCATTTGTTGTAATATGTCACCTTATACCAGACTTTATAGTAGGATTATTCATAGATCCAACAGAAACAGCGATATTTACAGAAGCTATAAGAGTGCTTCAGATTTATTCTTACGCATTTGCATTTATGGGAATAAACGTAATAGTTTCAGCATTCTTCGTATCAGTTGAAAGACCAGGAATAGCAGCAGTAGTATCTTTAGGAAGAGGATTCTTCTTGATATTAGCTGCATTATACTTAATGATAGCTATACTTGGTGGAGAAGGAATATGGTATTCTGCAATACTAGCAGAAGGAACTTGTATGATAACAGCAATAGTTCTATACAAGACAAAAATAAAGGCAGTTTACAAGGATATGAAATCACCTAAAGTAAAAAAAGAAAAATTAAATGAATGTTATTAAATATAACTATGAAATCAAGATAAGGCAGCAAACACCTCTAAAAAAAATAACCAATGACATAAAAACAAAAAACTGTTAGAATAGAAAAAGTATAAAGACCAAATTATTAATAATTTTAATACCATTAGAAAATATTGGAGGTGTTTGTTTGGCTAAAAAGAAATTTTACGCAGTTAGAAAAGGTTATAAAACTGGTGTGTTTTTAACTTGGACTGAATGTAGCAAACAGATAAGTGGATTTAAAGGGGCGGAGTTTAAAAGCTTTCCAACTATGGAAGAAGCTGAAAACTTTGTCAACGGAATAAAAAAAGAAATAAAAGTTGATGAAAATACAATAGAAGTATATGTCGATGGAAGCTATGAGCATTCAATTAAAAAGTATGGCTCTGGTGTGGTTGTACTAAAAAATAGAGAAGTTATACATACAGAAAGCTTTGGTGGAAACGATGAAGAATATCTAAGTATGAGAAATGTAGCAGGGGAAATTAAAGCTTCTGAGTACGCTATGAACTACTGTATAGAAAATAATATTCCAAAGTTGGTAATATATTTTGATTATCAGGGAATAGAAAAGTGGTGTACAGGAGAATGGAAAGCTAACAAAAAAGGAACTATAGAGTATAGAGATTATTACAACTCTATAAAAGATAGATTAGATGTTAGTTTCGTAAAAGTAGCAGCTCATACCGGCGACAAATATAATGAGATGGCAGATCAACTTGCCAAAGACGGATTAAATAAGTAAAACAAAAAGGATGTAAATAATATCTGTATTAAAAGACATTATTTACATCCTTTTTTATATTGAGGATTTCAAACTTAAAATAGTTGATATCTTATTAAACTAATTCAATTTATTTTATGCAACGAAGTATTACATTGTAAAGTACTAAACCTGCAACAAAGTTAATAACTACTGCTGGTATAACAACTGATATGAAAAGAACGCTAAATCCTACAGGTAGTCCAACTATATACTGAGCAGCAAGTAGGAATATAGATCCACTTACAAGTGTACCTAGCGGGAATAAGAATATAGAAACTATTTTACCTGCTTTTTTCATATCCATTTTTCTTAAGAAAGGTATGCTATACATTATGTAAACTAGTAAGTATGCAAAGTTTACAGATATTATTTTATCTATAACATTAGGAAGCTGTCCACCAGGGAATTTAGTTGTAAGTGCTGTAAATACACCAGTAACTATTCCTGCTAATAAGCAGCTTTTATAATCATTTCCATTTATTAAAACTACTATAAACATTGTAAGTAGTGCGAAGTCTGGCTGCATAGGAAGTCCTAGAGCAGGTGTAATCTGATGAAGTATAAGACCTATTGCAAGAAGTATTGAGTTTAGAACCATTTTTCTTGTATTCACTTTTGTTGTTGTATTTGCTGTTGTATTTGCTATTGCTTTCATTGTATTTTCCTCCAAGTATTTTAAATTTATTATTTTGCCATTCTGATTCGATATTATCTTCTAGTAAAGTTCATACCATAGTTTACACCTCCTTTTCCGTAAAATAAAAAAACTTCGCCCTATATATAGGACGAAGTATTAATTCGCGTTGCCACCTAAATTCGTATATCTTGTAAAATTATACAAGAAATACATCTCTGCAAGAATACTAACATATTCTGTGTGTTGTAACGTACACCAAACGCCGGAGTCTACTTTAAAAATATTTCAATCCGGTTCTCTAAGGCCCATTCACTATTTTCTTTCTTGCTGACTCTCACCAACGTCAACTCTCTGTATTGAACCTAAAAACAGTTACTCTTCCTCGTCAAAGAATTTACTGAAAATTTATTATTTTTAACTTGTATTAATCATAATCTAAAAAAAAGATTCTGTCAATAATTATTTTTGAATTTTTTGAAATATGATACAAAAAAGAGAAATAATTCTTTTTAAAAAAGGAAAAATACAAATTATATAGAATATATATAACTAAGTAATAAAATAAAAACTAAAAAATATTAAATGAAAAAGGAGTGTCTTTCGATGTTCAGAGATATGAGAAGAGTTGATAGAGATAAAGGAAGTTTAGCAGGGATAGAAATATTAAAAAATTCAGATGTGAGTTTTTTATCTACAATATCTGTAGATAATGGGTATCCGTATGCGGTTCCGATGAACCACGTATTCTTAGACGGAAATATATACTATCATTGTTCAAAAAAAGGACATAAAATCGACAATATAAATGAAAATAGCAAAGTTTGTGTAAGTGCAGTTTCAGATTACGAATTTGTACCGGATAAATTTACTGTTGGATACAAAAGTGTAGTAGTATTTGGAAATGCGTCTATAGTTGAAGATGAGGAAGAAAAAAGAAACGTATTAAGAGAGGTAATAAAAACATATTCAACAGATTATATAGAAGATGGAAATGAATATATAGAAAAACTTTTCAAAATAACAGATATAATAAAAGTTGTACCAGAAAAAATATCAGGAAAAGCGTCTAAAGAATAGATGAATATTGTGAAAGTTATTGCAAATAGTCGTTTTTTTTGCTATAGTTAAATTATGTTATGTAAATTAAAATATATGTAGTAAATACAATGGAGGTGAGTTCTTGAAAAAGTCAGGTTCAATAGTTAAAATAATAAAAAGAAGTTTAAAAAAAATACTAAAATATACAGCTATGTCATTTATAATATGTTATGCTTCAGCTATTGTATTAAGAGTAATTAATGCTTTTTTAGGTGCTAATACTCCAGACTTCTGGTGGTATTTTATACCAGCAAGTTTAGTAGCACTTGGATTAAGTGCACTTATGGTATTAGCAAATGCTGATAAAGTATTTAGAAAACCTACTAAAAAGAAAGCAGTTGCGAAACAAAAAGTTCGCAGAAAGAGCGCTCCTGCAGTATCTACACCAGAAAGAGAATACAGAAGAAAGGTATCATAGTATTAAATATATATTTTATAAATACCAGATATTTATTTGCTCGATAAAAATGCAATTGTATATATAAAAATAAACACAGTTGTTACTGTGTTTTATTTTTTTTATAGATATAACTTGAAAATTAAATTATTTTATAAATTGTTTATAAAAGGGGAAGTTTTATGAAAATTGATGGATGGGTGAATGATTTCGGTGAGAAAGAGCCGGATTATAAAAAAAGGAAAAAACAAAAGAAAAAGAGGAATCTACCCAAGTTTGAAAATCTAAGCAAATTTAGCATCATAAAAATAGTTGTAGCTGTATTACTAGTGTTTGCTATATGGAATCATTTTAGATACTATTCAGAAATAAATCATATGATGGATTATATAGAATCAAGACAATACGCCATAGCAATAGATTACTATTCTTCTCTAGAAAAAGAGTTTTCAGAGGGAAAAATGGATAGATTTAATGCTAAGCTTTCTAGAAAAATAAATAAATTCTTAGAAAATACCGGAGATGATTTTTTTAAAGGAAGTATATCAAAAGAAAAATTTACTGGATTTGTCAATATGGTCAATTCTTTAGATAGAATAACTGTTAAAAGCGAAAAATTGTTAGAGCAGTGTAAAAAAGCAGCTGATATGTATAGTGATGGAAGTATAGATTATGAAACAGCCAAATCATTTGTGGATACTATTTCAGCATTACAGGGAATGGAAGTTGGAACAGAAGAATATAGACAAGATATAGAATTTATATACGATTCTAGAATGTTATATGAACAGGGATACGAATATCAAAAGAAATTCCAGTATTCTCAGGCTATCGAAAACTATGAAAAGGTGCTTGAAAAGGATAAAAAGTACTATAAAAAGGCTGAAGAGAATAAAAAAGAATGTATAGAAAAAATGTATGATTATTATATTCAGGAAGCTGCTTTAGCAGCAAAGGGTGGAAATTACCAAGTTGCGACAGAATATATGGAATATGTAAAAAAATACTATCCTGATGATGAAAAAGTCGAGAAAATTCTAAAGGATTATCAGAAAAAATTAGATGAGTACACTTTAGGATCAGATGATATAAAAAATATATACTGTAAGGCAGTTGATATAGAACCAGAGGGAATAACAGTAAGTCCTCTACCACAGATGGTAAATGGAGAAAAATACTATTATGCAGAAATACTTAAATATGGTAAAAGAATAAATGAAGTTCTTATAAATGCAGAAAATAAAAAGCTATATTTATACAAGGATGGAGAAAGGTCATATAAAGATATTGATAATGCCAATTTCTTTAGACTAAATACAAATGGAGAAATTGAATTTGCTATTTCTAAAAAAGACGCAACAGAAAATCTAAAAAATGAATTAGAAAAGAAGAAAAGGGTATATAAAAAAGTGGAAGAAATTGACTCTGATAAGGCAGAAAGATATTCTAAAAGTGATAAGAAAATAAGTGAAATGCTAAATAAGAAGGAGAATACATATTTCTTCTTTATAGGTAATAAAGGGTTCTTAAGAGGTAAAGACTTGTACTGCGTAGATATGTACAGTGGTGCAGTGTACTCTTTCGAAAATAATAAACTAGTTCTTATATAATATGGGAGAATAGAATTAGTAAAAAATATAAAAATAGGTATTTAACTAATTCAGAGATTTAAGGATGTACTCTGAAAATAAAACAAAAAGAGGAGAAGTTTGATGTCGAAAAAAATAAAAGTAGCATTAATAGCCTTATTGGTTGTTGTTCTGGGAGCAGTAGGTTTTATGTTTTCAAAAGTAAAAAGCGATAAAATAGCTGAAAACGTAATAGTAAATGGGATAAATCTTGGAGGAATGACAAAAGAAGAGGCAAAAAATAAAATAAAGGTATTTGATACTAATGAGTTTACACTAAGCAGCGAGGAAAGAAGTTGGAAACTTAATTTAGATGAGCTAAACTTTGAATATGACATAAATAAGACAGTTGAAAATGCATACAAAGTTGATAGAAGTGGAAATATATTTTCTAATATGTTCGATATGGCTAAATCTATGATGGGACACGAAACTAATGTACGTGTGGCAATAGAATACGATAAAGCTAAGGCAAAAGAAGAACTTGATAAAATTAGAAAAGATGTCGATAGAGAAAAAGAAAATGCAAAAATAAATACTGATAATGATAAGATAACTATAGTTCCAGAAAAAAATGGAGTAGTTCTTAATGAAGCTGAAACAAACAAGGCTATTGAAAAGCGGTTATCTGCAAATAAATTTAAGACTGAAGCTGTTGTTAAGCTTGATGAGCCTAAGATAAAAAAATCAGACCTTGAAGGTATGGACAAGGCACTTGGAACATCTGTAACTACATTTAAAAATAATTACAACAGAACTGAAAATATAAAAATAGCAACAAATGCATCAAGTGGTGTAATTTTAAAACCAGGTCAGGAATATTCTTTCAACACTATAGTTGGAAAAAGAAATAAGGCCAATGGATATAAAAGTGCGCCTGTTATAGTGCAGGGAGAAATGCAGGAAGATCTAGGTGGTGGAGTATGTCAGGTATCATCTACTTTGTACAATGCAGCACTTAAATCAGGAATGGAAATTGTAAATGTAAAAAATCATACAATACCTTCTTCTTATGTTGGAATGGGTAGAGATGCTACTGTTACAGATAGTGGAATAGATTTTGTATTTAAGAATCCGTATAAACATAATGTCTATATTCAGAACTATGTAACAGGTGGATCAATAGTATGTCAGGTATTTGGAAGCAAGGCAGATGAACAGAATATAGAAATACAGACTAAGACTATATCTGTTTCACAGGCTACACCTCAGAAGGTAGAAAAAAGTGATTTACCAGCAGGTAAAGAAGAAGTAGACAAGGCTAGTAGAAATGGATATGTTGTTGAAACATATAGAATATACAAGGACAAAAATGGAAAACAGATTAAAAAGGAAAAAATCGCAACATCAAGCTATCCAAAGCAGAATGGTGTTATATTTGTAGGAACTGCTCCTGTAGAGGAAAAACCAGAAGAACCACAGAATCCTGGCGAAAATAACTCAGGAAATAATGGTGGAGGAGAAACTCAAAAACCAGACGGAAATACAGGGAATTCAGGTGGAGAAGCTCAAAAGCCAGAAGCAACACCAAAAGAAGTTAAAGAAAATAATAAAAACTAAATAAAAAAATCAATAGGGGTTGTTGAAAAAAATCAGCAACCCCTTTCTTTTTGTTTGAATAAATATAATAATAGTATTAAGAATTTAATTTAGAGGTGAGGAAATGAAAAGATATAAAGAAGTTGTCGAGAAGCAGAAGGAATTCTTTAAAACTGGAAAGCCTATTGATATAAATTATAGAAAAAAAGCTTTAATAAAATTGAGAGATACTGTTGATAAGTATGAAGAAAAGATTTTATACGCATTAAAGCTAGACCTAGGAAAATCGGAATTTGAAGGATATGAAACAGAATTAGGAATAGTAAAAAGTGAGTTAAAAAATACTATAAAAAATCTAGAAAAGTGGTCAAAACCTAAAAAAGTCAGAGCATCTATTATGAATCCATTTTCAGACAATAGAATCTACAATCAACCATATGGAGTTTGCTTAATACTATCTCCGTGGAATTATCCGTTTCAATTAGCACTAATGCCACTTATAGGAAGTATAGCAGCGGGAAATACTAGTATATTAAAACTTTCAGAAATATCGCCATTTACATCTGGAGTGGTTAGAGAAATAGTTGAAGAAGTATTTGATGAGGAATATGTTGCTGTATTTTCTGGTGAAGCGGAAGAGGCAATAAATTTAATTGAATCCGATGTTGATTTTATATTCTATACAGGAAATCCTAAAATAGGTGTATCTGTTGCAGAATCAGCTGGTAGAAGATTGATACCTTGTGTGTTAGAACTTGGTGGAAAAAGCCCTTGTATAATTGATAGGAAGGCAGATTTAGATAACGCAGCTAAAAAAATAGTGTGGGGAAAATTTATGAATGCTGGACAAACATGTGTTGCACCAGACTATATAATAGCCGATAGACTTGTATTTTTAGAACTTAGAGATAAGTTAGTACACTATATCAAGGAATTTTATGGAGAAAATCCAATTGAGTCAGATGACTATCCTAAGATAATAAATAAAAAGAATTTTGATAGAATACTCAATTTAATCGAAGGAAAAAGACTTATATTTGGAGGAAAATACGATGATGATAGTTTAAAGATAGAGCCAACGATATTAGAAGTATCTAGTATGGATGAAAAAATAATGCAAGAAGAAATATTTGGACCTATAATTCCTATAATTATCTACAAAAATAAAAGTGAGATATTTGAAATAATAGATAAAAATAAAAATCCTTTAGCATTGTATCTATTTACCGATAATAACTCATTTGAAAAAGAGATAATTGAAAAAGTATCTTTTGGTGGTGGATGTGTAAACGATACTATAATCCATTGTACATCTGAGGGACTTCCATTTGGTGGAATAGGAAGAAGTGGTATTGGTAATTATCATGGAAAAGCTAGCTTTGATGCATTTAGTCATAAAAAATCTGTTGTAAAATCTAAAAAATTTGCAGATATAAGTATGAAGTATCCTCCATTTAATGAAAAAAAGCTAGAATTAATAAAAAAAGTGTTTAATATATTGTAACATTTAGTAAAATAAAAAGAATACAATGTTGTAATTAATATATCTTTGACTATTGTATACAATATGTGGTATTTTAGTTTAGGGGAAAGGAGGAATGATTAATGAAAGTATTTAATCAGTTAGCAATCATTCTTGGAATTTGGGTAGTAGGAGAGTATATAAGCTCTATGATATCTAGTTTTGTCTTAATTCCAGGAAGTATAATTGGTATGATCCTGTTATTTTTAATGCTTCAATTTAAAATTATAAGCATAGAGAGCATAGACAGTATATCTGGTTTCTTTTTAGATAATATGGCATTGTTCTTTGTACCAGCTGGAGTATCGCTTATAAAATCTATGAATCTTATAAAGCAAAATATAATACTTCTAGTTTTAGCAATATTTGTAACTACAGCTATAGTTATGTGGTTTACAGGAATTGTGGTGGAAATAATGATGAAAAGAAAGGAAAAGAAATCTAATGTATAATATAACTCAGACACCAATATTTGGTCTTCTTTTGACTATAATTTTTTATAATTTGGGAAGGTTTATTCAAAGAAAAACAGGAAATCCTATATTTAATCCGCTTTTAATAGCGATTATATGTATAATAGCCTTTTTAAGTATTACAAAAATACCTTATGAAGCATATAAGATAGGTGGAGATAGTATAAACTTCTTTTTATCTCCAGTAACAGTCGTACTAGCAGTACCACTTTATAAACAGTTTGAACTGTTCAAAGAAAATATGATGGAGATAATAATTGGTATAACAGTAGGGGTTTTAGTATCTTTTATATCTATAAAAATACTTGGAGGAGCTTTAAATGCGGACTCATCTCTTTTAAACTCACTTATACCAAAATCTATAACTACTCCAATGGGTATATCTCTTACAAATTCTCTTGGTGGCGTAGAAGCGATAACAGTTGTTGCGATAATTTGTACAGGAATATTAGGTGCTATAATATCTCCACTAGTATTTAAAATAGGTGGAATTAAGCATCCTATAGCTAGAGGAATAGCTCTTGGTACGGCATCACATGCACTTGGAACAACAAAAGCCATAGAAATGGGTGAGGTTGAAGGTGCTATGAGTGGATTATCAATAGGAATATCGGGAACACTTACAGTCATATTGATTCCTATTTTAATAAAATTCTTATAAAATTTGTATGAGTATTGCTGTAAAATAGAAAAATAAAAATTTTTTTAGGAAGAAAAATAAAAAATTTTTAAGATAATTAAATTTACCTTCAATTTATAAAATTGAAAAGCTACTAGAAATAATTTCAATAAAACTGTATAACGACAAAAATAAGGGCGAAAAATTGCAAGATGTGAAAAATAAAATTCATTAACTTAATAAAAAAATATAAATTATGTAATAAATAAAGTAAAAAATGCTCTTATTGCTAAAAAAGTATAGATTTTTTAGACTAGACAATAAAAAAAATTTGATTATAATATATATGTGAAGTCAGGAAAGACTGATTTATAGTAAATTATTAGTAGAAAATTATTAAATTGAGGGAATTGAAGGGAGAAAAAAATGAGTGAAGTAAAAGATACTCTAAAAGAGCATCCTAGTTTAAGACTTTTAACAATGATAGTAGGAATGTTGATAACATCTATAGGAGTAAATGGATTTTTAAGACCTGCTGGACTTCTTAGTGGAGGAGCTACAGGGATATCAACTGCGATAAACTACATTACAGGGATGAATATAGGGTTCTTAACATTTGTAGTAAACATACCGGTGTTTATACTAGGTTTTATATATCTTGAAAAAGAATTCTGTATATTAAGTCTTATTAATATGGCGATATTTTCATTTTTATTAGGTGTAACATCTGATATATCACAGTTTATACCAATAAATGATATGATTCTTCAGGCTATATACGGTGGATTATTATCAGGGGCAGGAGTTGGTCTTGTATTTAGAGCAAGAGCATCTACTGGTGGTACAGATATAATAGCTGCTATTTTAAAGGTTAAAAAGAATATAGAAATAAAAGATACTGCTATGGCGATAAATGCCGTAATAGTATTTATAGGAAGTTTCTTATTTGGATTAGATTTAGCGCTTTATACATTAATAGATATATTTATGAATGCAACAGCAATGAACTTCGTAAAAGATGCGATGAACTCACAGAAAGCTGTTATGGTTGTATCTGATAAAGCTGAAGAAATCTCTGAAATAATAATGAAAAAATTAGTAAGAGGTGTTACATTCCTTGAAGCGGAAGGTGCATATACTCATCAGAAGAAAAAAATAATATACACTATAGTTTCTACAAGTGAAATTCCTCAGATAAAAGAAATTTCTCTTGGCTGCGATAATAAGGCCTTTATTTCAGTAAATGATATTACAGAAGTAAAAGGTCGAGGATTCAAAGCAAAAGATCTTTAAAATTAAAATACATATTTTAGGAAATAAAATCCTCATGATAAAAGCGTGAGGATTTATTTTTTTGCTTTTATATATAAGAATTTAGTATTATAATAATATAAGAAAGTAATTTAAATAATATAATAAAGACATTTTACTTTGGAGGGGAAAGTTATGAATCTACCTAGAAGATATAAAGAAATATTTAATAGATATAATAGAGAAATTGCAATTGTCGAAAAAAAAGTTAGAAATTTTGAAATAAAAAGAGAAAAGCTAATAAGAAGAGAAGAATATGCAACTGACTTTGAAGTTAATGAAATAGAAATGCAGAGAAGGGCATATGAAGAAGAAGAGGAAATAGAAAAAGAATATTTCAAAAAATCTGAGTTTTATATAGATAAAGAAGATGAGGTTGAAGAAAGTGTATATGAAGAAGTAGATATAGATATAGATGATGACTATGGAATGAACGCTGAGGATGTAGGAAAAGCTTTGAGTCTTCTAAAGGATGAAACGCAGGATGAGTTCTGGGATGATATAGATATACTAGACAATAGTTCAGATGAAGATATAGAATACGATGAAGAACTTTTAGATGATGATCTTCTTTATTTAGATGATTTAGATAATAATATAGAAAATATTGACGATGAAGAATATGATGATTATGATGATGAATTAGAGCCAGAAAGAGAATATGGAATGGATATGGAAGTCGATGCATATACACCTAATCCAGATGGGAAAAATGTAAAACCTGTGGAAAGAATTTACGAGTTTAGCAATGGTGATATATACATAGGAAAAATGATAAATAATAAAATGCATGGAATGGGAAATTATATTTTCTATTCTGAGAGAGAAACAAAAAATGAATATGTTGGAGAGTTTAAAAACAATAATAGAGAAGGAAAAGGTGTTTATAAATTCTCTAATGGAGATGAGTATACAGGTAATTTCAAAAGAGAAATGGCAAATGGTATAGGTAGAATGATATATAACAGTGGTTCTGAGTATCTTGGCGAATGGAAAGACAGTAGAAAAGATGGCTATGGATTCTACCAGTGGAAAGATGGAGATATGTATATAGGTGAATTTAAACAAGGAAAATTCAATGGAAGAGGAAGCTGCTTTGATAGAAATGGAAAACTAGTGTATGAAGGTCAATGGGTAAATAACGTGATAAACGGAAAAGGAAGATTTATCTGGGAAGATGGAAAGAGCTATGAGGGAGATTTCAAAGATGGAAGAAAACATGGAGAAGGAACTTTCTATGATGTGGATGGAGATATACTATACAGTGGAACTTGGGAAAATGACAAGCCAGTAATTTTTGGAATGTCTTTTGAAGAAGTTTTCTCAGGCAGAGAATAATAAAGAAAAATAAAAATGTTAAATAATAAAAGAAATAGGGAATTTATTAAATATAGGTTCCCTATTTTTTTATTTAAAGGTATAATTTTTGATTTGAAAAGTATAAAAAATTGGAAGAGAGCAAAAAAACAAAAATAAAATAAAAAAATTGAAAATAAAAAGAGGAAATAAAAAATTTTTATAGAAATGTATATAGTACTGCCTAAAATAGAATATAATTTAGGAGGTGTAAAAATGGGAAAAAAAGAACAAAAAGCATTTGATTTTGTTGTAAATAAATTAAAAAGTGATGAGAATAACATCTCTATTATGTTGGTAGGTTCTGCAAAGTATAAGGACTTATCTGACGAAAATTTATCTATAAATGATATAGATTTATTTGTTATAAGAAAAAATCAGATTTCTGATCAAATAAGAGAGTTTCCAAATTACTTTGGTGTAGAATTTGACATCAATTATTTTTCTATAGAAAGTGCGTATAAATATATAGAAAAAGGGGAAAAATTCTTTGTAAAGGCTATTTCTAAGCCTGTATTAGTCTTTGAAAGAGAGGAAATTTCTGAGGATATCATTGAAAAATGTAAAATAATGTATGAAAAAATAAATAAAAACTAATAAAAAGGAAGTGTTTTAAATGTTAGATTCAAAAGAAAATATGGAATTAAAAGAAGGAAAAATGGATAAGGAAAAAATAAAAAGAGCTGTTAGAGATATTTTAGAAGCTATTGGAGAAGATCCAGATAGAGAAGGTCTTAAAGAAACTCCAGACAGAGTTGCTAGAATGTATGAAGAGATATTCTGTGGTATTTTCCAGGATCCAAGAGAGCATTTAAAAGTTACTTTCCCAGAGGAATCACACGAGGAAATGGTTATAGTTAAGGATATACCATTCTATTCTTGTTGTGAACATCATCTAGTACCTTTCTTTGGAAAAGCTCATGTTGTTTATATTCCAAAGGGTGGAAGACTTACAGGTCTTTCAAAATTAGCTAGAGTAGTTGAAACTATAGCTAAAAGACCACAGCTACAAGAGAGAATTGCAAAAGAAACAGCGGATATAATAATGGAAGAATTAAGACCTTATGGGGTAATGGTTGTTATAGAAGCTGAACATATGTGTATGACTATGAGAGGTGTTAAAAAGCCTGGCTCAAAGACAGTTACTTCAGCTGTTAGAGGAGTATTTGCAAAAGATATAGCTACTAGAACAGAAGCGATGAATTTAATACTTATGAAATAGGAGGAGTAGATAGATGTTAGATTATGGAAAAAGAACTTATATAATGGGAATATTAAATGTTACACCAGATAGTTTTTCTGATGGTGGAGATTTTAATTCAGTAGATAAAGCATTAAAACATGCTAAAGAGATGGTTGAAGAAGGTGCCGATATGATAGATATTGGTGGTGAATCTACAAGACCGGGACATACTTATGTGGATAGTGAAGAAGAAATAAGAAGAGTTGTACCAGTTATAAAAGCATTAAAAAAAGAAATATCACTTCCTATGTCAATAGATACATATAAAGCTGATGTTGCTGAGGAAGCATTAAAGCTAGGTGTTGAAATGGTAAATGACGTTTGGGGACTTAGAAAAGACACAAATATGGCAAATGTAATAGCTAAGTACGATGCGGAAGTTTGTATAATGCATAATCAGGATGGAACTGAATATGATAAAGATATAATGGAATCAATAAAAGACTTCTTAAATGAAAGTATAAAAATGGCTTTAGATGCAGGTGTTAAAAAAGAAAAAATAGTACTAGATCCAGGAATAGGGTTTGGTAAGACATTTGAACAAAACTTAGAAGTGCTTAGAAGACTTGGAGAGCTTAGAGATTTAGGATATCCAATACTTTTAGGTACTTCAAGAAAATCTGTTATAGGAAACGTACTACATTTAGAACCTAAGGATAGAGTTGAAGGAACAGTTGCAACTACGGTACTTGGTATAAGAGATGGAGTAGATATAGTTAGAGTACATGATGTAACAGAAAATTTAAGAGCTGCAAAAATGGCAGATGCTATATACAGATAGTAGACTTTATTTGAGGTGATAGCTATGGATAAAATTATTTTAAAAGATATGGCTTTCTACGGTTATCATGGCCTTTTAAAAGAAGAGAGTGTTCTAGGTCAGAAGTTTTTTATAGATATAGAAATAGGAACGGATACAAAAGAAGCTGGAATAAATGATGATTTTACAAAAACAATAAATTATGCAGAAGTTTATGAAATAACTAGAGAATTTACAGAAGATAAGAGATTCAATTTAATTGAAGCATTAGCTGAAAATATAGCATCAGAGATATTAAATAGATTTGATATTGCTTATTCAGTTATGGTAAGGATAAGAAAAAAAGAGGCTCCTGTTAAGGGAATTTTTGATTATA
Source organism: Peptoclostridium sp. AF21-18 (assembly GCF_003478825.1). Taxonomy (NCBI): domain Bacteria; kingdom Bacillati; phylum Bacillota; class Clostridia; order Peptostreptococcales; family Peptoclostridiaceae; genus Peptoclostridium; species Peptoclostridium sp. AF21-18. Next base: position 72,399 of record NZ_QUGE01000002.1, on the reverse strand, counting down.
TGGGAGTAGAAATAAGGAGATATCAGAATGAACAAGGTTTATCTTAGTCTTGGAACAAATATGGGAAATAGACTTGGCTATCTGAATAGAGCGTGCGGTATGATAGAAGATAGTGTATATGTTTTTTCTGTTAAAAAGTCAAAGATATACGAAACAAAAGCATGGGGATATACAGAGCAGCCAGATTTCTTAAATATATGCTTAGAAGTGGATACTAGCTTTAATCCACACGAAATGCTTAGATTTTGTCAGAACATAGAAACAAGATTAAATAGAAAAAGAATAATAAAATGGGGGCCTAGAACAATAGATGTAGATATACTTCTTTATAATAATGAAGTTATAGATACAGAAGATTTAAAGGTACCACATCCTTTAATGAAGGAGAGAGCTTTTGTGCTTAGACCATTACTTGATTTAAGCAAAGAGCTGGATATAAATGGAGAAAATGTACTAGAAGCATTTAATAGATTGCCAGATGAAGAAAAAAGAAATATAAAAGAATTTGAAATAAACGCAGAAAATCCATTTTCTCAGCAGAAAAAAATTATTGTAAATAGAGAAAAGGGCATAGAATTTGGAAAAGATAATATTGTTATAGCAGGTCCGTGTGCTATAGAAAGCTATGAACAGTTTTTAAAGACTGCTGAGTTTGTTAAAAGTCAAGGTGCAGATATTTTAAGAGGTGGAGCATATAAACCTAGAACATCTTCATTTTCATTTAATGGGCTTAAAGAAGAAGGTCTTGAAATATTAAAAGAGGTAAGAAAGAAAACAAAAATGCCTGTAATAACAGAGCTTATGGATATTAGAGATTTAGAAAAAGTATACGATTCTACTGATATAATTCAGATTGGATCTAGAAATATGCAGAATTTCCCACTTCTTTCTGAAGCAGGAAAGCAGGACAAGCCTGTTATGCTAAAAAGAGGACTTGCTGCAACTATAAATGAATGGATTTGCTCTGCTGAGTATATAGCTGTAGAAGGAAATGAAAAAATAATAATGTGTGAAAGAGGAATCAGAACTTACGACGATTACACTAGAAATACATTGGATTTAGCAGCAGTACCTATAATTAAAAAAGAAACAGGATTACCAGTTATAGTAGATCCTAGTCATGGAACAGGAATTAGAGAGTTAGTTGCTCCAATGTCATATGCAGCTTTAGCTTGCGGTGCTGATGGTATAATGGTTGAAGTACATCCTAACCCAGACGAGGCTCTTTCTGATGGAGAACAGTCTTTGGATTTTGATAATTTTGAAGAGCTGATGGAAAAAATTAAAAAAAATTATAAAAATTTATAAATAAAAGAAGGATATTCTAAAAAAAAGTAGAATTATTTATATTATTAACATTGACAAAGATAAAAATTCGTGTAAAATAGAAATGTTAAGACAAAAAACAGAGGGATGTGTTAATATGAACGATATGAAAGAGATTATAGAGGAAATCAAGGCTAGATGCGATATAGCCAGCGTAATAGGTGACTATATAAAAATACAGCCTTCAGGTCAAAACTACAAAGCCTTATGTCCTTTTCATGTCGAAAAAACACCGTCTTTCCACATAAGCACAGCAAAACAGGTTTATAAATGTTTTGGTTGCGGGGAGGGTGGAGATGTTATAAATTTTGTCATGAAAATGGAAAATCTAGACTTTATGGATGCAGTGAGACTGCTTGCAAATAGATGCGGAATTGACATAAATTTTAACATCGACGAAGAAACAAAACAAAAAATTGAATTAAGTAAAAAATATCAAGATATACATACGGAAGCGGCTAGATTCTATTTTGCTAATCTCGTAAAATCAAAAAACAGAGGATATGATTATTTAAGAAATAGAGGTCTAGATGATAAAACCATAAAAAGATTCGGATTAGGATACTCTCAAGATGCTTGGAGTAGCTTAATGGATTATTTAATAGATGAAAAAGGTTATAGTGTAGAAGAGCTTTTAGAATGTGGCTTGATAGGAAAAAGTACAAAAACAGATAAATATTACGACAAGTTTAGAAATAGAGTTATGTTTCCTATATTTGATTATAGGGGCAATGTAATAGGATTTGGTGGAAGAGTACTAGATGACTCACTACCAAAATATTTAAATTCACCAGATACATTGATATTTAATAAAAGACATAATTTATATGGTTTAAATTTTGCTAGAAAAAATCTTTCTTCAAGAACCGTAATACTTGTAGAAGGATATATGGATTTAATATCTCTGTATCAATACGGTATAAAAATAGCTGTTGCTACATTGGGAACAGCCCTTACTAGTCAGCAGGCTAGATTGATAAAAAGATATGCGGATAATGTAATAATATCATACGATTCTGATGGACCAGGAACAAAAGCAAGCCTTAGAGCTATTGATATACTAGTAGAGGCTGGATTATCAGTTAAGGTACTTGATTTAAAAGATGCAAAGGATCCAGACGAATACGTTAGAAAATATGGAACTGATGAGTATAGAAATGCAATGAAGGATGCTGTACCTCGGATTAAATTTAAAATAGATAATCTAAAGTCAACTTTCGACTTATCTAAGGATCAGGATAATATAAAATTTGCTCAGGAGGCGGTTAATATTATAAAACAGCTAAAGAGTCCTGTAGAGATAGATTACTACATAAAATATTTAAGTGAAATAGTTCAGCTAGATGAAGATGCGGTAAAGAGAGAAATATACGGTAAATCATATAGTTCTAAAAATTTATCTAATGGAAAATTCAATAATAAATTTAATAAAAAAGAAGAAAAGCCTATAGAAAAAATGGATGCAATCCAACATGGCGAAGAATTAACTGAAATAATGTTAATTAAAATAATGATGACTATCCCAGCAGCTAGAGAAAAAATCTTATTAAAAATAGATGAAAAAGAGCTTTTAATGGAGGATAGCAAAAAAATACTTAACTATTTATCAAAGATAGATTCAGAAAAGATTGTAGAGCCAGATGAGTTGGAAGGTATAAATGATGAATACATTAAATCTTTAAAGAAAACATCTTTGGAAAGTATAAATATAAAAAATATGAAAGAAATAGAAGAAACTGTAAGGAGTGTCAGAAGAAACTCTTTAAAGAAAACTATAGATAAACTTAGAATGAAGCAAGAAGAACTAGGTGCTAAAAGTAAAATTTTAGCTGAATCTGATAAAGAGGCAGCTAAAGAGCTAGATTTAGAAATAATGAATTTAGCATTACAATCAGTAGATTTAAATAAACGATTAAGGAATTTATAAAGGGGGTTTAAGTGTGGATAAAGTTAAAGCAGAAAACAAAGAGCTAAAAGAAAAGGCAAACGCACTGATATTAAAAGGGAAGAAGAATGGATCTCTTACATTTGAAGAAATAGGTGATGCTTTTGAAACAGTTGAAATGAATAAAGAGCAGATGGACAATCTTTATGATACTCTTCAGAGTGTAGGAATCGAACTAGTTGATGAAAAATCTAAGAAAAATAATGCAACATTTGCAGTTGGAAATAATGATGAAATGGGATTTGATCATTTAGATGATCCTGATTCAGATGATGACGATAAAGATGTTGATTCAGAAGCATTAGATTTATCGCTTCCAAAAGGAATAAGTATCGATGACCCAGTTAGAATGTACCTTAAAGAAATAGGTAAAATCCCACTACTTAAACCACATGAAGAAGTTGAATATGCAAAGAGAATGCATGAAGGTGATGAATTGGCTAAACAGAGATTAGTTGAAGCAAACTTAAGACTAGTTGTAAGTATAGCTAAAAGATATGTAGGTAGAGGAATGCTATTCCTAGACTTAATACAGGAAGGAAACCTAGGTCTTATAAAAGCGGTAGAAAAATTCGACTATGAAAAAGGATTCAAATTCAGTACATATGCAACTTGGTGGATAAGACAGGCTATAACTCGTGCTATAGCTGACCAAGCGAGAACAATAAGAATACCTGTACATATGGTTGAAACAATAAACAAACTTATGAGAGTTTCAAGACAGTTACTTCAGGAATTAGGTAGAGATGCTAAACCAGAAGAAATAGCTAAAGAAATGGATCTTTCAGTAGAAAAAGTAAGAGAAATAATGAAGATAGCTCAGGATCCAGTATCATTAGAAACTCCAATAGGTGAGGAAGAAGATTCTCATTTAGGAGATTTCATACCAGATGATGATGCTCCAGCTCCAGATATATCAGCTGCATACTCATTATTAAAAGAACAGATAGAAGAAGTATTAGGATCATTAAATGAAAGAGAACAGAAAGTTCTTAAATTAAGATTTGGTCTTGAAGATGGTAGAGCTAGAACTCTTGAAGAAGTTGGTAAAGAGTTTGATGTAACAAGAGAAAGAATAAGACAGATAGAAGCTAAAGCACTTAGAAAATTAAGACATCCAAGTAGATCTAAAAAACTTAGAGATTATCTTGATTAATAACTTCTTGATTAATAAAATACAGAAAGAATACGTCTTGAAAAAAGGCGTATTTTTTCTATCTAAAATAAAGTAAAATTATAAAAAATTATAAATGTATTGAAAGGAATAAATTTATGAAATTAACAGATAGATTATACAAAATAGCCTCTTTTGTATCTGAAGGAAAAAGAGTAGCAGATATAGGGACAGACCATGGATATATACCAGTTTATTTATTAAATAAAGGGACTATACCATTTGCTATTTTAGCAGATATAAATAAAGGGCCTTTAGAAAATGCTAGAAAAGAAGTAAGACATAACGGACTAGAAGCTAAAACGGAATTAAGACTTGGTTCTGGTATAGAAGTTCTTGAAAAAGGCGAAGTAGATGAAATTATAATAGCAGGAATGGGAGGAGCTTTAATAGCAGACATACTAGAAGCTAAAAAAGAAGTTGCTCAGAGCGCTGAAAAATTAATACTTCAGCCAATGCAGGCACAGGAAGAGCTTAGAAAATATCTACTAAACAATGGATATGAAATAATGGAAGAAGTTTTAGAGAACGAGGACTTTAGAATATATGAAATAATGACTGCTAGATATACTGGAAAAAATAATACACCTTCTGATGAAATATACTACGAAGTTGGAGAAAAACTATTAAATAATAAAAATGAATTATTTACAGAATTTGTAGAAAAGAAAATAAGAACAAATAAAGCTATTTTAGAAAAATTTGAAGGCATAGACAATGAAAATATAAGAAAAAGAAGAGAAGAAGTGGAGTCTAAAATAGAAAAATTAGAAAAAATGTTATAAAAATTTTGTTGAAAAGGTGATAATAATGAAATTAAAAGATATAACTAAAAAAATAGAAAGTAAATATCCAACTTGTTTAGCTTATGATTGGGATAATGTAGGTCTTTTAGTAGGAGATTTTGATTCTGATGTGAAAAAAGTGATGACAGTACTTGAAGCAAATGAGGCTGTTGTAAATGAAGCTATAGAAAAGGGTGTAGAACTTGTGGTTACTCATCATCCGTTTATATTTGGTAAAATAAATAGAGTAAATACAGGTGATTTCAAAGGAAATTTAATCCATAAGCTTATAAAAAATGATATATCTGTTTACTCAATGCACACTAATTTTGATATAGCTTTTGATGGATTAAATGATTATTTTATGGAAGTAATGGATTTTAAGGATACAAAAGTATTAGATAAGATAGATTCAGACGAGAACTACTGTGAAGGAAAAACTTATGGTCTTGGAAGAATCGGAAAACTAGAAGAGTCTATTAGTTTAAAAGAACTTTGTAAAAAACTAAAAAGTGTGTTAAATATAGATGCACTTAGAGTTGTTGGAGATTTAGGAAAAGAAATATCTAAGGTTGCTGTTGTAACTGGTTCTGGTTCAGAGTTTGCAAAACTGGCTGCTAAAGAAGGCGCAGATGTTATTTTAACTGGAGATGTTAAATACCATGAAGCTCAGGATGTATTCGATATGGGAATGAATTTGGTGGATTGCGGACATTTTGACAGTGAAAATATATTTAAAGATGTTATGTACAACTTTTTATCAAATGAATTGGCTGGGGTAGAAGTAATCAAGAGTGAAACTAATCTAAATCCATTTAAAATAGTATAATAAATCAAAATTTGCTAATATTTTGTTATTATGAAAGTATATGAGATATAGACAAACTCCTCTCCAGGCTTCGACGTGCGTGTAGGTAAAACACTTTGTTGTAATTAAAACCCACGTCTGCAGATTATCGAGAGAGTTTTGTCTATATAACTCATATGCTACATACTATCAATAATTTTAGCAAATTTTGATTTTATCCACTTTTTAAGTTAGTAAATTTATAAAAGATTATTACTAACAAAAGAAACTTATTGCAATATTATACTAATAGCTCCAAAATTTTTTCGGAATATTACAGTTTGTAAAATTATTGAAATATTAGAATAAAGAAATCAAAGTTTATTTTCAAATAGATTTGTAATTTTGCTTTGATACACTTATCTATGCTGCAAATTTAAAGCTTATGAAAATTGTTGCAACTAGCATAAGTACAATGCAGGCAACTATAAGTTTTCCTTTAGCACTTCCTAGATTGACAGTCCATCCAATTCCAAATCTTTTCTGAACAAATGCTGAAGGATCATTTGGATTGTAGTAGAAACAACCTAAAATCCAGTATTTGTCATCATCATCAACAGTATATGAAACATCAGAATAGTTGCCTTTCTTTAATTTAGAAGATGTATAGATTAAAGGAACTATTGATGCTAGAAGTAGTACAGTTGATAAAATTACAAGTATTTGATTTACTTCTTGATTAACAAGCCCAAATGAAATTGAACTGAAAAGTAAGGCCATTGCAAATAGCATAAATAATGATTCGCTAGCTAAATGGTTTAAACACTTAATAGTATTTGCTATATCAGATTTAGAATCATTTTTATCTATTTTTATTCTAGCTTTTAAAGAATAAATAGAGCCGAAATAAACTAAAAGCATTACAACTATTTGTATACCTATCTGTGCTAAGAAAGAAGCTTTAGTTTTTACAGTAAATCCATCTGCGATTCCTTGGAAATTGAAGTGTGTAGGCATCATTTCAGGTATTTTATCGTAGTTGATAAAAGCATAAGCTGAAGACACTACAACTAAAAGTATAGGAATAATATATATTAAGCTGTATTTTTTTACTAATTTATCTCTTTCATGCATAAAATCTACATCAAGTATCTGAGTTTTTTCTGATTTAAGCTCAGGATTTATTGTAGAAAGATGATCTTCTTTAAATGCTAGTACCTTTTTGTAGCTACTATAGTATATAAAGTAGTATAAAACAACTGTAAGTATTATAGGCACTGTAACAGCTGCAAGATAAAGATTTTCATTTAATGTAAAATTAGCATATAAAGATAATCCAATTTGGATTATAAGTACAGCAGCAGTAGAGATTATTATACCTCTTTTGTAGCTTTTATCTATATGTTTTAACTCTTCGAAATTTCTATATTTCTCCGGAATATTAACCCCATAGAATACTTTCTTGCTTGTAAATTTTTGCATATTGTAATCTACAATTGCAAGTAAAATAATTATAGGGACCATAACCATTAATTCTATATTATAGTTAGTCATTTTTAACAACCTCACATTCATTGTAAATTTTTTCTGCTAATTTTAGGAATTCATCCTTCTGAATACCTGATAAGAATGAATTAGATATTAATATTTCTAATTCATCAAATAATTCTTTTTCTTTAATTTCGTTTTTTTCCATTGGAAGATCTGCTACAACAGCGCCTTTTCTTCTGTCTATATTTAGATAACCCCTATCTTTAAGCTCGTTATAGGCTTTGTTGACAGTATGAAGATTTACACCAATATCCTCAGCCATACTTCTAACAGAAGGTAGAGATTCTCCTATTTTTAAATCTCCTTTTGCTATTGCTTTTATAAGATTATCTTCTATTTGCAGATATATGGATTTACTGCTGCTAAAGTCTAGTTCTAATTTCATATTTATAAACTCCTTTCCAAATATTATATTAATTCTATTTGTTATATATAATATATAACAGACATAACAAAAAAGCAATATACTTTTTGAAAAATTTGATGGTGGGAAGAGTAACAATTTATTTTTAAAGAATTAAAATAGTTAAAATATTATTAAAAATAAGTGATTGGATATATACTATATAATAAATAAAAATATATAACATATAGGTGTAAAAATTAAATAAAAAATAGGTTAAATGTTTCGAAAAAATTTGCTAAAAATTTGAAAAAATGTAATGGATATGTTAATATATAGGTGAAAATAGATTGGAATATGACACGAGATGACGGGGATATTCTAAGACATTATTTTATGAGATTATTAAAGAAGTGAAACACGAGGTGACGGGTTTCACTTTTTTTCTGCAATCTAGATCACGAGTTTCAATTTTCATTTACTAAAAATAAGGATGTCAAATTTTTAATTTGACATCCTTATTTTCTTATAGATTAATATTATTTTTTTCTAAATTTAATTCCTTATGTAGATTTATAGCCATAAAAATAGTTACAAAAGTAGAAAGAATATCAGCAATGGGTTGAACATATAATATACCATTTATACCTAATAAAGTAGGAAGGATTAAAATAACTGGAACAAAACAAATTCCTTGTCTACAAGCCCCAAGTAAAAATCCTTTACATCCTTTTCCAAGAGCAAGAAATAAAGATGAGTAAACTGTATAAAATCCAAATAAAAAGAAAGAAAGAGCGTTAGCAATAAGAGATTTTTGTCCTAAGGAAATCATAATATTATTTCCGTTTGCAAATTGAGAAACAATTTGTTTAGAAAATATAATAGTTATCAATCCTGCAACTATACAAAATGTTGTAGACCATAAAATAGATATTTTAATAGATTTATTTAATCTATCAAAGTTTTTAGCACCATAACTAAATCCAGCTATAGGTTGAAATCCTTTTAAAAAACCGAAAACAACCAAAGTACACATTGAAATTATCCTAGTTACAACACCCATTGCGGCAATTACAGTATCGCCATAATTAGCAGCATTAATGTTTATTAAAGCGATAGATAGACTTGTTAAAAATTGGAATGTTAAAGTAGGAATACCAATTTTAAAAATTTCAAAAAATATTTCTTTTGTAGGATGGAAATTTCGTATATTAAATGAAAAATAACTTTCTTTCTTCAAAATATAAATTATATATACAAGTGTGGATATAAACTGAGAAATTGCAGTTGCAATAGCAGCACCAATAACACCAAAATCAAAATAATAAATAAAAATAGGATCTAAGAAAATATTAGCAAGGGCTCCTAAGAGAAGAGCAGACATAGCAGTTTTAGAAGAACCTTCGCTAGCAACAATATTGTTCATAGTTACATTAAAAATATTAAAAACACAAGATAATATATATATTTTTGCATATGGTAAAGCATAAGGTATTATTGTACTCGTTGCACCTAAATATTTTAAAATATATTTCATAAAAACTAGAGTAATTATTATAAAAATTAACCCAATAAATACACTACTATAAATTGCAACACTAGCAACTTGATTGGCAGTTTTTTTATCATCTTTTCCTAATAATCTTGAAAGATATGAAGCAGCTCCATTACCAAACATTAATCCTAATCCAACAACAACCTGACCAATAGGGAAAACAATGGAAATTGCAGCCATAGCACTTTCTCCAAGTTTACCGACAAAATAAGCATCAACTATATTATAAAATGCGTTGATAAGCATACCAATCATAATAGGTATACCAAGTAATATTAATGATTGTGATATAGGAGCGCTTCCTAAAAGTTCAATTTTATTATTTTTTTGTTTCATTTATAAAACCCCCTTAAAATGTATATTGCATCTTTTATACTACTGTAAAATATAGTACTATAAAAGATATAATATATAGTAGTATAAATTATAGTATAAGTCAATATCTAAGATATTAATTTCTTGACAATTATTATAAAAATTAATACTATAAATTATAGCTAGTGTAAAATTAAGTTATATTTTAAAAGAAATTATAGGAGTGAATAATATGTCAACAATAGATTTAATAGTTTTAGGAATGTTAAAAGATAAAGCTATGGGAGCGTATGATATTCAAAAATTAGTAGAATATAGAAATATTTCAAAATGGGTTAAAATTAGTACTCCTTCCATATATAAAAAAACAATACAATTAGAAAAAAAAGGATTAATAAAAGGTAAAAATATAAAAGAGGGTAATATGCCTGAAAAAGTGGTTTATACATTGACGAACGATGGAGAAGAAGAATTCAAAAGATTGATGCTAAAGATATCAGATGAACCTATAAATATCTTTTTAAATTTTAATGCAGTAGTTGTAAATTTAGAAAACTTACCAGAGAATTATCAAAAGGAATGTATATTAAAAATTGAAAAGAATATAAATATCTTAAAAGGATATTTAAAAACTAATATAGAAGAAAAAAAAGATAATACAGAAATACCTAGAACAGGTATGGAAGTTTTAAATCAACAATATGTTTTAGCAGAAGCGATTGAAAAATGGATTTTAGAATTAAAGGAAAAATTAAACTTTTAAAAAATGCTGTCGTAAAATTTTACGACAGCATTTTTTAGAATAGTCTATTTAAGGTATTATAATTCTCTATAACAGTAAATAATTCCTCGGCAATCTTCTTATGCTTATAATTATCCTTTTTAATATTGTGCATCAGTTTCATATTAGTAGTATATGCGCATACATCTGCAAGTTGGATATTTACACTATCATAGCTTTTTTTCTGCATAATTTCAGAACTTATTCTTTCGCTTGGATTTTCTCTAAGATAAGGAATCATATAGTTAGAAACAGTATAATTACCTTCGTCAGCTATTATACAAGCTTGTTCATTGTTTTTTTCTAAATAAATAGAAATCATTTCAACAAGCGCCTCTGTCATTTTTCTGTTTAATAAACATTCAGACTCATTTCCTTTACCATGACGATTTAAAAACTCATTTTTATCGCAATAAACAGTAAATATAGGTATATCATAGCTTTCTACAACTCTAAGAGTTCTTTTAATGGTATTTATCCTATCATCTTTATCCAAAATTATATATGGAATATCTCCTCTTATAATTTCTGAGCAATGTAGCTCAAAGTTTTCGCTTATAACTAAATCGGTTAAAAGCTTAGACATCTTATTGGCTCTATTAGATGTATATGTATTATTGTCAAAAGATGACTGCAGTGTATTTTCGATTTTAAACTTGAATCTATCTGTTATTACCTTTAATTTTTCGCTAATATCTCCAAAATATCTATTATCTATACAAACAGCAGTTAAAAGATATACAGGCTGATCTAAATCTTTAAGGCTGCGGCTTCCTGAGTCGTCTATATAAATATTTATCAAAATTATTCCTCCATTTCCTATTAATAATTATATAATAGCATATTTTTTATAATAATATTATTCAAATAGATACAAGAATTTCGTCAATTGTAAAAAATTAAATAAAAAAGTATAAATAGTTGACTTAAAACACAAAAAAGTTTAAAATAGAATAACGGAACAATTTTAAATTGGTAACTGGTAACATTAAGTCAAAGTTACATAATCCCTAAAGGCAGCTGAGTATTTTTTGATACGAAGCTGCTATTTTAGTTTAATAAATTAACTTTACTTGTGTTGAAAATATATTATTGTAATGATATGATATGTTAAACAGAATACTGAACTTGGAAAGGTGTGAAAATTATGTACGAAAAAATAGTAGAGGCTACTGAATATATAAAGGGGATAACTGATATAAAACCAGAAATAGCTCTTATACTTGGATCAGGTCTTGGTGCTATGGCTGAAAATATAAAAAATCCAGTAAAAATAAAATACAGCGACATACCTAATTTCCCAGTATCTACTGTAGTAGGTCATGCGGGGGAATTAATTATAGGTGAGTTAGAAGGGAAAAATGTTGTTGCTATGCAGGGAAGATTTCACTATTACGAGGGGTATTCTCAGTCGCTTACAACTATGCCAGTTAGAGTTATGAAAATGCTTGGAGCAGAAACACTTATTGTAACAAATGCAGCTGGTGGTGCTAATAAAGACTTTGATGCAGGAGATTTAATGATTATAAAAGATCATATAAACCTAAGTGGCTCAAATCCTCTTATAGGTAAAAATGACGACAGAATAGGACCTAGATTTCCAGATATGTCAGATGCGTACAATAAGGAATATAGAGATCTAATAAAAAAATCTGCTGAAGAAGAGGGGATAGAAATAAGAGAAGGAGTATACACATTCTTCTCAGGTCCAAACTATGAAACACCTGCTGAAATAAGAATGGTTCAGGTTTTAGGTGGTGATGCTGTAGGAATGTCTACAGTTCCAGAAGTTATAGTTGCAGCACATTGTGGAATGAAGGTAATAGGAGTATCTTGTATAACAAATATGGCTGCGGGAATATCAGAAACAAAATTAAATCACAAAGAAGTAATAGAAACAACTGAAAAAGTGAAAGTTAATTTTGCTAAGCTAATAACTAGAGTTATAAAAAACCTGTAAAGAAACATAAATAATGATAGTAAATATGCAACAATAGATATAAATTCATAAAAACGAAAGATAAGTAAGTAATCTAATCCAACATAAAGACTAATTTAAAAATACGATTAATAGAGAAAATGCTCAATAAAAAAATATTTAAAAAAAGTGAAAAAATTTTAAAAAAATATGTTTAAGCTATTTATCACCGGGTATATAAATAACATAAGAGATAAGACAAAACTCTTTAAAAAGAATTTGAATATAAAAATTAGAAATTAAAGATTATGGAGGATTAAGATTATGAAAAAATGGGTTTGTACAGTATGCGGATATATACATGAAGGAGAAACTGCACCAGCAGAATGTCCAGTATGTAAAGTAGGTCCAGAAAAATTCGAAGAAATGGGTGGAGAAAGAGTATGGGCTGACGAACATAGAATAGGTGTTGCTAAAGGTGTAGATGAAGAAGTTGTTGAAGGATTAAGAGCTAACTTTACTGGTGAATGTACAGAAGTTGGTATGTACTTAGCAATGTCAAGACAGGCAGATAGAGAAGGATATCCAGAAGTAGCAGAAGCTTACAAAAGAATAGCTTTCGAAGAAGCAGAACACGCTGCTAAATTTGCTGAATTATTAGGAGAAGTAGTTGAAACTTCAACTAAGAAAAACTTAGAATTAAGAGTTGACGCTGAATACGGAGCAACTGATGGTAAATTAAAACTAGCTAAGAGAGCTAAAGAACTAGGATTAGATGCTATACATGATACAGTTCACGAAATGTGTAAAGATGAAGCTAGACATGGTAAAGCATTCTTAGGATTATTAAATAGATACTTCAAATAAGATTGAATAAATAGAATGTATAAATGGGCTATTGCAATAATTTGTAATAGTCCTTTTTTTATTCAAAAAAATATTATGTTTTTTTGGAAATCCACGTTATATAATTTACATTTGCTTTATGCTATAATTATTTTAAAGATAAATTTTGTAACAGAGGTAAGAAATATGAGCAAATATATAGAATTTAAAGATGTAAAAAAAATATATAAAATGGGTGAGGTAGAAATTGCCGCACTTAATGGTGTAAACTTCTCTGTTGATAAAGGAGAATGTGTTGTAATAGTTGGGGCAAGTGGTGCTGGTAAGAGTACAATTCTAAATATTTTAGGTGGAATGGATACTGCAACATCAGGACAAATTATTGTAGACGGAAAAAGAATAGATAATTATAGCGATAGAGATCTTATAACTTATAGAAGATACGATATTGGATTTGTTTTCCAGTTCTACAATCTAGTGCAGAACCTTACCGCAAAAGAAAACGTTGAGCTTGCTACTCAGATATGTGAAAATCCTCTAGACATAGATGACATAATGAAAGAGGTAGGTCTTGAAGATAGAAAAGACAATTTCCCAGCTCAGTTATCAGGAGGAGAACAGCAGAGGGTTGCAATAGCAAGAGCACTTGCAAAAAATCCTAAATTACTTCTTTGTGATGAGCCTACTGGAGCTTTGGACTACAATACAGGTAAAGCTATATTAAAACTTTTACAGAGAACTTGTAGGGAAATGGGAATGACAGTTATAATTATTACCCACAACTCTGCTATAACTCCAATGGGAGATAAAGTAATAAAAGTAAAAAATGGAATGATTGAAAGTATTACTGAAAACGAAAATCCTGTTCCAATAGAAAGGATTGAATGGTAATGAAAAAAGCGCTTAATAAAGATATATTAAGGGATATTTTAAAATCTAAGGGAAGATACTTTTCTATAATGTTGATTGTTGCTCTAGGTGTTGCATTCTTTTCTGGAATAAAGGTATCTCCTAAGGTAATGAGAAATACAGTTGATGATTATTATGATGAGTACAACTTTATGGATGTGGAAATTATATCTACTTTAGGATTAACAGAGGATGATGTAAAGGCAATTAAAAAATTGGATACGGTAGAGGGTGTATTTCCTACTTACTCTATGGATGTTATAACAAATGTAAAAGATCAGGATAGAGTATTAAAAGTTCATGCTATTCCTACAGATGATTTATCTAATGACAACAAGGACTATATAAACAGAGTAAAATTGATAAAGGGAAGGCTTCCTAAAAACTCAGGTGAATGTGTTGTATTAAAGCCAAAATACGACCATCTTAATTTGAAAATAGGAAAAACTCTAAAGATAAAATCTGGTACCGAAGATAAATTGAGTGAAAATCTAAAAAAAGATAACTATAAAATAGTAGGTCTAGTAGAAACACCATACTATCTATCATACGAATTTGGAAATTCTTCAATAGGATCTGGAAGTGTAGATGGTATAATGCTTGTTCCTCAAAATGACTTTAAAACTGAGGCTTATACAGAGATGTATATAACAGCAAAAGGAGCAAAGGAGCAAACATCATTCTATCAGGATTACAAAGATACCGTTAAAAAAACAGAAGACCAAATTGATAAAATAACAGATGAAAGAATTGAACATAGATACAATGAAGTTGTTGGAGAAGCTACAGATGAGCTAAATAAAGCAAAAAAAGAATATAACGATAAGAAAAAAGAAACAGAAGATAAAATAAACAAAGCCGAAAAAGAATTAAAAGATGGTAAGCAGAAAATAAAAGACGGAAAACAAGAATTAAAAACTAAAAAAGCAGAAACAAAAAAACAGATAAAAGACGGATTTAAACAATTAGACTCTGCAGAAGAACAATTAAAGAGTGGAAGAAAGCAGTATGAAGCCGCAAAAAAAGAATTTGAATCTAAAAAACAACAGGCTAATTCTCAAATAAGCAGTGCCGAAAGTCAGCTTGCACCTCTAAAAAGCAATATAGATTCTTTAAAATCTAATATATCAGGATTAGAATCACAACTTTCAAATCCAAATATATCAGAGGAAGAAAAAGCTACACTTACACGGACAATCTCAAAATACAGAGAAAATCTTTCGGCTCTTGAAGGGCAGTACAATGCAGGATATGCTAAGATTCAAAGCATAAAAAATCAGATAAAATCAGGAGAAAGAAAATTAGCTCGGACAAAAGCTGAATTAGATAGAAATCAGAAGAAAGTAAAAACTGAAAGATCTAAACTTTACACTATGGAAGAAAAAGCTGAAAAAGAATTCAAAAAAGCTGAAGAAGAACTAGTGAAAAATGAGAAAAAACTAGTTGATAGTGAAAAGGAACTTGAAAAGGCAAAAAATGAAGCTAAAGACGAGTTTAAAAAGGCAGAAAAAGATTTAAAAGAGGCAGAAGACGAGATAAAGAAAATTGAAAAGCCGGAATGGTATGTACTAAACAGAGATAAACAGTATTCTGCGGCTGAATACGGTGGATGTGCAGATAGTATAGATGCATTAGCTGGAATATTCCCAGTATTCTTTGTACTAGTTGCAGCACTTGTAGCACTTACTACAATGACTAGAATGGTAGATGAGCAGAGAATAAACATAGGAACACTAAAAGGACTTGGATATACTCCAGGAATGATAGCTAAAAAATACATAGTATATGCTATGTCTGCCAGCGCAATAGGTTCTATAATAGGGTTGATAGTTGGATATACTGTATTCCCTACAATAATATACAATGCATATGCTATTATGTACACAGTGCCAAAGGTCGAGCTTAGAACAGACTTATTTATAACAGTACTATCAATAGCTACATCAATATTTGTAACTACATTTGCAGCATTTGCAGCTTGTAGAAGGGAGCTAATAGAAGATCCGGCAATACTTATGAGACCTAAAGCTCCAAAGAACGGTAAGAGAATACTTTTAGAAAGAATAGGATTTGTCTGGAATAGGATAGGATTTATTTGGAAAGTAACTCTTAGAAATATATTTAGATATAAGAAGAGATTTCTTATGACTGTGCTAGGTATATCTGGATGTACAGCGCTTATACTTACAGGATTTGGAGTAAGGGACTCAATTCAGATGATAGTAGATGTACAGTTTGGAGAGTTAAACAAGTATAGTATGACTGCTAGTTATGACTCAGATGAAAAAACAGAAGATGTAGAATATCTAAAATCACTTATTTCAAATGAAAAAGGTGTAAAAGAAATAGGAATGTTCCACAATCAGAACGCAAAGGTAATGATAAACAATAAAGAAAAAGAAGTAACGGTTGTAATACCAGAAAACAAAAACACATTTAAAGACTTTATAGAATTAAGAGAGAGAAAATCTCATACACCGATAAAACTAGACAACAAGGGAATTGTTATCTCAGAAAAAGCGGCTAGAAACCTAGATGCAAAAGTAGGAGATAAGGTTAAAATATTAAATGAAAATGATGTCAGTGCAGAAGCTGTAATCTCTGGAATTACGGAAAACTATGTAAACCACTATATCTATATGACTAATGATTACTATAAAGAATTATTTAATAGAAATGCAGATAGTAATAGAATTTATGGAGTTTTAGATGATAGTATAACAATAGATCAAGAAGATAAAATGGCAAGTAAGATAATAGACTCTACTTGTGCGAATGGAACAGTATTTACTACGGGAATAAAAGACGGGTTCTCAGATACTATAAAATCTCTAAACTATGTAGTATTACTTATGATAGTATCTGCAGGAGCTTTAGCATTTGTAGTTCTTTATAATTTAAGTAATGTAAATATTTCAGAAAGAATAAGAGAAATTGCCACTATAAAAGTACTTGGATTCTATGATAAAGAGGTATCTGCATATATCTATAGAGAAAATGTAATACTTACATTAATCGGTGCTGTTGTAGGGCTTGGATTAGGGGTAATACTTCACCAGTTTATAATGATAACCGTTGAAGTAGAAAATATGATGTTTGGACGACTTATAAATCCACTTAGCTATGCAGCAGCGTTTATACTTACTATAGTTATGGGAACAATAGTAAACCTTGTAATGAATAAAAAACTAAAGAAGGTTGAAATGGTTGAATCTCTAAAATCAGTAGATTAATTATATCCACAATAGAATAACTCTTAAAAAGATATAGACTATATAACGGATAAAAGATACAATATAATAAAAAGAATAATAAAGTTGATTGTGTTTAGCAATCAACTTTATCTTTTTAAATTTAAAATAAAAATAAAACGAGGTGGTAAAAATGCCAATAATAGACGAGGTTATAAATACTATAAAAAAACAGATCGCAAAGATGTTGCTTGGCAAAAAATACAGCGACTATGTAGATATGGATGTTGTATATGATCCGGATGAGGAAATATTCCTTATAACTCTAAAGAGATTAGTTTTTGAAAATAAAATAAATGAAGCCGAGGAATTCCTTTTTGATAGAGCAGAAAATAACCCTACAGAAAATTTACAGTACATAGCTATAGAATTCTACACTATGGTTATGGAAAAATCTGATGAGGAGTTAGCAGAAGCTAATTTTGATAGAAGTGAGGTAACTACAGGAGTAATGGACTTTAGAGAAATTATGGGTCTAGCCTAAATTTGAATGGAGAGGTTATCTATGTTAGATAGAAAAAAAATAAATCATATATTTGCAAAGTTGAATTACAGTAGACTTAGTTCTAAGGCAGCGGAGGTAGCATTTTTCCTTACAATGTCAATATTTCCATTTTTAATGTTTACAGTTTCAACAGTTGCATATGTACCTGTACTACAGATAACAAAGTATGTGGATATGATAGAGCAGGTAATACCAGTTAAAGCTATAGGATTTGTAGATTTAGTTGTAAAGTCTGCCGTAGAAAAAAGAAATACACACTATATGGTAGTCAGCTTCTGTTTGACTATGTGGACATTTTCTAGAGCAGTTAAAGCACTCATAAAAGGAATGAATTCAGCATTCTACTCACCAGAAACCAGATCATTTTTAAAAGTAATGATGATATCTATGATATTTACGTTTATGCTTTTGGTACTAATATTTACTTCTATGATATTACTTGTATATGGAGAGAAAATAGGCGTTGTTATATTCAGCTACTTGGGATTTGACAAGGTGTTCTTCAACCTCTGGAACATAACCAGATACGCAATAGGTACAATTGCTACTATAATAGTGTTTACTTTATTATACAAATACACACCTAATATAAATCTATCAGCTAAAAAAGTAGCACCAGGGGCAATATTTGCAACATTTGGTTGGTTCTTAATGTCTTATTTATATTCATACTATACTAATAACTTTTCTAACTACAGCGCCATATATGGAAGCTTCCGGGAGATTATAGTGCTACTAACATGGCTTTATTTCAGTAGTTGGGTTATCGTTATTGGGTACGAAATAAATGCAAGACTATACAGAAGACGGAAGAGAAGACTTGAAATAACTTCTGAATAAGTAATTTCAATGCTTTGAACTTATTTTAGTAGACATTTTATAAATTCGATTTAAGTTAATATAAAGATAAAAGTCAGTATAACTAAACAAAGTACAAAAAATAGCGATTGTTTATTATTTCTAAACTAGAAAAAAATTAATAAAAACTCACTGTTTATTAATACTAAGAAAATACATAATTAATAAAAACAAAACGCAAATAAGAAAACGATATATACGTTGAAATTACTGTATCTTGGTTAGTGTTATGAAAAAATAAATAAAAAAATCGAAAAAGAGCTGCTTGAAATTTAACAAGCAGCTCTTAAATTTTAATTCGAAAAATTAAGCTTTACTTTACTTTTTTTATTGTTTATAATTGTGGTAACAAAAAGAAAAGGAAGGGATAGTATGTATGACAGGCGATCTTTAAAGGACATATCTTTAATACTAATAGGATCGACAATATTAGCATTTGGAGTTTACAACTTCTACTATTTAAACAGTATTACAGAAGGAGGAGTATTAGGGATAACTTTACTATTAAAAAACATATTTGGATTTGATGTTTCCATAGCAGGAGCAATACTAGATATAGCTTTATTAATAATGGGATTCAAAATGTTTGGTAAAAAATTCTTTGTATACTCAGTAGGAGCATCTGTAGGATTTTCAGTTTTATATGATATATTTGAAACTGTAGGACCACTACTTCCTCAGATGGGAATGTTTGCATCAGCTGTTTTAGGTGGTTTATCAGTTGGAGTAGGCTGTGGAATAATGATGAGAGTAGGTTGTGCTTCAGGGGGCGACGACGCCTTAGCAATGATAATTTCAAAAGTAACATCATTAAAATTAAGTACAGTATACTTAATAACAGACGGTGTAGTACTTTTACTTTCAGTGAGTTACATACCAGCAGTTCAGTTAGTATATTCAATAGTAGCTGTTCTAATAAGTGGTAAAACAATCGATTTTATATACGGATTAGGTAGAACTAATAGAGTTGAAGTTGAAAAAACAAATATACCAGCGGGAGTACATGCTGTTTAAAGTACTATTGATTAAGTTACTAAAACAAATTAAACGGATATAGTTTAATAGGTTAAATATATATGAATTATAATCTAAAAGAGGTTTTATTGTAAAATAAAACCTCTTTTTTTATTGTCAAATTAAATATATTAAAAATTTATGCTAGATTTCTATAAAAAGTATGGTGTTTTTTTACTAAATAGTATTTATTAATGCCTTTTATAAAGAAAAAAAGCATATTAATATACAATAAATAAAAGTATAGAACATAAATAATAAATTAACATTAAAAAATGTTGAATAAATAAGATAAATAGTGTATACTGATTAATGTAATAAGACATAATAATTCAACATATTAAATTTAAAACTTTTATTGTATATAGGGAGGACGTATAAATGTCAATTAAAGTAGGTTTAAATGGATTCGGAAGAATAGGAAGAGCAGTTTTAAGATTAGCTCAGACTGAATTTGGGGACGATATAGAAATAGTAGCATTAAATGCTAGAGCAAACACTGAAACATTAGTTCATTTATTTAAATACGATTCATGCTACGGTAAGTTTAATGGGGAAGCTTCTGTAGTTGGGGAAAACGTTATGAGTATAAATGGTAAAGAAATAAAAATATTCAGATGCAATGATCCAGAAGAAATACCTTGGGGAGAATTAGGAGTTGATATAGTAGTAGAATCAACTGGTATATTCAAAGATAGAGAAAAAGCATCTAAACATATAAAAGCTGGAGCTAAAAAAGTTATAATAACTGCACCAGGTAAAAATGAAGACGTTACAATAGTTATGGGTGTTAATGAAGAAGACTATGATCCAGCAAATCATCATATAATATCTAATGCATCATGTACTACAAACTGCTTAGCACCATTTGCTAAAGTTCTTGATGATAAATTCGGTATAGAAAAAGGTTTAATGACAACTGTACATGCTTACACAAATGACCAGAGAATATTAGACAAAACTCATAAAGACTTAAGAAGAGCAAGAGCAGCTGGAGAATCTATAATACCTACTACAACAGGAGCAGCTAAAGCTGTGTCTAAAGTTTTACCACAGTTAGAAGGCAAATTAAATGGATTTGCACTTAGAGTACCTACTCCTACAGTATCACTTGTAGATTTAGTTTGTGAGCTTAAAAAACCAGCAACAGTAGAAGAAATAAACGCAGCATTCAAAGAAGCTTCTGAAGGCTCTATGAAAGGTATATTAGGCTACAGTGAAGAACCATTAGTATCTGTAGACTACAAAGGTGATGAAAGATCTTCTATAGTAGATGGATTATCTACATTATCAATGGGAGATAAAATGTTTAAAATACTTTCTTGGTATGACAATGAATGGGGATATTCAGCAAGAACTGTAGATTTAGTAAAATATGTAGCTAAATCATTATAAGATAGATCAAGTTTTATATTATAAAGTGTATATAAGGTGTAATTGTATAAAAAATATCACAGTATTTATATATTGTGTTTAATAAGGGTTAAAAAAGAGATAACGGGACTTTGAAAGTTCCGTTATTTTTTTTGTTTACATAAATAAATGAAAAAAATGTGGTAAAAATATTTTTTAGAATTGAAAATATACATACTAACTATACATTGATAAAAAGTTATAAGAAGTGTAAGTTGTTACTGATGTTGTTACTAAATATTGAAATTTATAAAGAAAAGATATGATTAAAATTAGTAAAATGCAGCGATAAATATCCTTTGAAATTATTAAAAAAAGATAAATTAACTATAAAAAAAGAAAAAGATAAGAAAAATACAAAAAAATAAGCCATAAAAACCTTTTCTTGAGTAAAAAAATTAAAAAAGATTAATACAATTTTGTTATTGATAAAATACAAAAAATGAATGAGAAGACATCAAAATCTTAAAAAAAGTTGCAAAAAGAAACAACTTGAAACAATCATACAAGTCGCTTGTTGTAGGAAATTCAAGGTTTTTATGCATGTATGAAAACTGCATAAAGTTGTAAGTTGTAGAATAAAAACTTGCATTTATCAAAAAAGACAGAATTTTACAATGATAAAAGTTAAACAAATTAAGTTGCAAAATATAAAAAATGAAAGTATAATATATTTAAGAAATAAATAAAAATTTATATGGATTATCAGAAAGGAAGAGACAAAATGGAAGCAGCAGAAGGCAAAAAAAGAGTAAAAGCAGTCAGCACTGAAACATTTGTATTCTTAGCAGTTCTACTAATAGTATTTGGTGGAATAGGTAGAGTAATGGGAGTTGGGCTAATGTTCAAAACAATGATGGCAACAGCTCATGACTTATTACTACAGACAGTATTCTTAATAATGGCACTAGCAGTTTTAGCAGGAGCTCTAAGTGCACTATTATCAGAATTCGGTGTTATATCATTAATAAACAAGATATTCGCACCAATAATGAAACCAGTTTATGGTTTACCTGGAGCAAGTATAACTGGAGCAGTAGCTACTTATCTATCAGATAACCCAGCTATAATATCTTTCGCAAAAGATAAATCATTCACTCAGTACTTCAAAAAATATCAGACACCAGCTCTTTGTAACTTAGGTACAGCATTTGGTATGGGTCTTATAGTTACTACATTCATGATGGCACAGGGTGATGAATTCATGTTACCAGCATTAATAGGTAACTTAGGTGCTATAATAGGTTCTATAATATCTGTTAGACTTATGTTAATACAGACTAAAAAATATTATGGTGAACACGCTAACGATCAGGTAGGAGATGTTTTATCTGACGGTGAAGGTGAATTCAGAGAAATAAGAGAAGGTAACTTATTCCAGAGAGTATTAGACGCAATGCTTGAAGGTGGTAAACTTGGTGTTGATATGGGTATGGCAATAATACCAGGTGTTTTAATAGTTTGTACAGGTGTTATGATGTTAACATTCGGACCATCAGCAGATGGTACTTACACAGGTGCAGCATACGAAGGTATACGGTTACTACCATTAATAGGTGAAAAAATTAAATTCATAATAGAACCTCTATTTGGATTTAAATCAGCAGAAGCTATAGCATTCCCTATAACTTCATTAGGAGCAGTTGGTGCAGCAATGTCACTAGTTCCAGAATTTATAAAAACTGGTGTTGTAACACCTAACGATATAGCAGTATTCACAGCAATGGGTATGTGCTGGTCAGGATACTTAAGTACTCATATAGGTATGATGGATGCATTAGATGCTAGACCATTAGCAAGTAAAGCGATATTATCACATACAGTCGGTGGTCTTTGCGCAGGTATATCTGCACATCTAATCTTCATGCTAGTAGGATAGTACAAGATTAATAAGTAAATAAAAGTTTATACTTTAAATAGATAGAGCCTTAGATTACTAAGGTTCTATCTTATTTTTTTAACAAAAATGCCTCCATCTACGGAGGCTATTTTTATAAAATAGTATAAAATTGATAGATTAAAAAACAAGAAAAATTGTTGGTATTTGTAATTAATTTAACGTGATAAAAATTTGCTAATGTGTTACAATGTAAAGCATAGTAAAAGTTTAGTTTTCAATATTTTAGAGTATGTTGATGAGTAATTTTAAACAAGGAGGAAGAGCAATGGATAAGGAATATAAGGTTGGTGTTGATGTCGGCTCGACAACAGTTAAAATTGTTCTCCTTGACGGGGAAAACAATATACTATTCAAAAAATATCAGAGACATTATTCCGATGTCAAAAAATCCATAGTAGAAGTTTTAAACGACGTTTATAAAATAATAGGAGATGCAGCCATAAAAATTATAATAACTGGTTCGGGTGGAATCGGAGTATCTAAAAAATTAGGGATAAAATTTGTACAGGAGGTAATATCTAGTACAAAATCCATAGAGTACTACCATCCAGAAACAGATGTTGTAGTGGAACTTGGTGGAGAAGATGCCAAAGTTACCTATATAACAGGGGGAATAGATCAGAGGATGAATGGTATCTGTGCAGGAGGTACAGGAGCGTTTATAGATCAGATGGCAACTCTTTTAAAAACAGATGCAGCAGGATTAAATGAGCTTGCTAAGGATTACGATACTATATACCCTATAGCATCGAGATGTGGTGTATTTGCAAAGACAGATATACAGCCACTTATAAATGATGGTGCTAAAAAAACAAACATAGCGATGAGTATATTTAATGCTGTAGTTGTTCAGACAGTAAGTGTACTATCATGTGGTAGAAAAATAGAAGGGAATGTAGCTTTTTTAGGGGGACCATTATACTTCCTATCAGAACTAAGACAGGCATTTAAAAATGTATTAAACTTAGACGACGAGCATATAATATTCCCGGAAAATGCTCAGCTATATATAGCTATAGGAGCTGCACTATTAGCAGAGGAAGAGAAAGAAGTATCTTTAAAATCAATATTAGACAAATTAAATTCAATAAAAACAATAGACGATGGGAATGTAAATTTATTAGAGCCTTTATTTAAAGATGAGGACGATTATAGGGAATTTTTAGAAAAACACAATGTAAACAACGTAGAAAAATACGATATAAATAAATACAGTGGAAACTGCTTCCTTGGTATAGATGCAGGTTCTACAACTACAAAGGCTACCCTTATAGGAGAGAACGGTGAATTATTATATTCATACTACTCTAGTAATGAAGGAAACCCTTTAAAAGCAACTGTAAAAATAGTTAAAGAAATATACAGCTTATTACCAGAGAACTGCAAAATAGTAGCATCTACTTCGACGGGATACGGAGAAGCACTTATAAAAAGAGCATTAAAACTAGATTTTGGTGAAATAGAAACTATAGCACATTACAAGGCAGCTAAATTCTTTAACAAAGATGTAGACTTCATACTTGATATCGGCGGTCAGGATATGAAATGTCTAAAAATAAAAAATGGAGTAATAGAAAGTATAATATTAAATGAAGCTTGTTCTTCTGGATGTGGATCATTTCTGGAAACATTCGCCAAATCACTATCAATGGATATAAAAGAATTTGCGAAAGAGGGAATATATTCTAAAAAGCCAGTAGATTTAGGTTCAAGATGTACAGTATTTATGAACTCTAGAGTAAAACAGGCTCAAAAAGAAGGTGCTGAGGTAGCCGATATATCTGCAGGACTTTCTTATTCAGTAATAAAAAATGCATTATTTAAAGTTATAAAAATGAAAGACCTAAATGAAATAGGAGAACATATAGTAGTACAGGGTGGAACATTCTACAATGATTTAGTGCTTAGAGCATTTGAAAAGATGATTGGCAAAGAAGTAATAAGACCAAATATTGCAGGGCTAATGGGAGCTTTTGGTGCAGCATTAGTTGCTAAAGAAAAGTACAACCCAGAAAAACCTACAAAAATGCTTAAAGCAGATGAATTAGACTTACTTCACGTTCAGGCTGAAGTAACTAGATGTAAAGGATGCTCAAACCATTGCCTACTTACAATAAACAGATTCTCAGAAGATGAAGCATTTGTATCTGGAAATAGATGTGAAAGAGGAGAAGCTCTTTACAGCGGAGTACAAAATGACGCAGAAAAAGAATCTATAAACCTATATAAATATAAATACGATAGAGTATTCAACTACAAGCCTTTATCAGAAGAAGAAGCAAAACGTGGAGAAATAGGTATACCTAGAGTACTTAATATGTACGAAGATTACCCGTTCTGGTTTACATTCTTCAATGAGCTAGGATTTAAAGTTGTACTATCACCTAGATCATCTAAAAGGATATATGAAAGAGGGATAACTAGTATAGCATCTGACACAGTTTGCTATCCGGCAAAACTAGTACATGGACACATAGAGTCTTTAATAGACAAAGGGATAAAAACAATATTCTACCCATGTGTAACAAACGAAAACAAAGAAGATAACACAGCAGATAACTACTACAACTGCCCAGTTGTAGTATCTTACTCAGAAGTAATAAAAAACAACGTCGATAGTATAAGAGAAAACAACATAACATACATAAAACCATTTATAAGTATTAACGACAAAGAAAAACTTAAAAAGAGAATGTATGAAGTATTATCTAAATACTACAGCGATATAACAGCTAAAGAAATAAATGAAGCTGTAGATAAAGCTACAGCAGAAGAAAAATCATTCAAAGATGAAATGAGAGAACAGGGTGAAAAGGCGTTAGAATACCTTGATAGAACTGGCAAAAAGGGAATAGTACTATCAGGTAGACCATACCACATAGACCCTGAAATAAATCATGGTATGCCAGAACTAATAAACTCTCTAAACATGGCTGTTTTAACAGAGGATTCAATATCTCACCTAGCTAAAGTTGAAAGACCTTTGAGAGTAGTAGACCAGTGGGTTTACCATTCAAGACTTTACAAAGCAGCTACATTTGTAAGAGAGCATGATAACCTTGAACTTGTGCAGTTAAACTCATTTGGATGTGGACTTGACGCTGTAACAACAGACCAGGTAAAAGAAATACTAGATGAAAAAGATAAAATATACACACTTCTAAAAATTGACGAAGGTAATAACCTAGGTGCAGCAAAAATAAGAATAAGATCTCTAAAAGCTGCGATGGAAGAAAGAGAAGCAAATGGAATAAAATCTAGTGAAATAGAACCAAAGAAAATACAATACGCTAAAAATAATAAAATAACTAAAGAAAGAACAATACTAGCTCCTCAAATGGCTCCAATGCAGTTTGATTTTATTGAAGCTGCTATGAATCAGAGTGGTATAAAAGTAGAAATACTAAAAGATTACAGTCAGGATATCATAGAAGAAGGTCTTAAATATGTAAACAACGATGCTTGTTTCCCTGCGATAATAGTTGTAGGTCAACTTATACACGCATTAAAATCTGGGAAATACGATTTGGAAAACACATCTGTCGCAATTACTCAGACAGGTGGTGGATGTAGAGCGACAAACTACATAGGATTTTTAAGAAAAGGACTTCACGATGCAGGATTTGGAAATATACCTGTTATTGCACTTAGTGTAAACGGTATAGAACGGAGCGGTATCAAAGAAAGCATGAGTATAGCTATGGGACTAAGACTTCTAATGGGAGTTGTCTATGGTGACTTACTTATGAAAGTTGTGACAAGAGTTAGACCTTATGAAAAGGTAAAAGGAAGTACAAACGCACTTCATGAAAAATGGAGAAATAAATGTATAGAAGCACTTAAAAAACCTAAGTTTAAAGAATTTAAACAGAATGTATACGATATAGTAGACGAATTTGATAATTTAGAAATAGTAGATGTTAAAAAGCCTAGAGTTGGATTAGTTGGGGAAATACTGGTTAAATTCCACCCAATAGCTAATAACGACTTAATAGGAATTCTTGAAAGAGAAGGAGCAGAAGCAGTAGTACCAGAACTTATGAACTTCTTCATGGCTTGTGCTCAGAACACTATATATAAACACAAAAACTTAGAAGGCAAAAAATCTACAGAATTTATGGGTAAATTATTCATAAAAATTGTAGAAAGATACCAAAAGGTTTACAACAATGCACTTACAAAAAGCAAAAGATTTAGTGGAATAAAACCGATTGGCGAAATGGCTAAAGATGTAGAAAGAGTAGTATCATCTGGAAACCAGACTGGAGAAGGTTGGCTACTGCCTGCAGAAATGCTAGAGCTTATAGAAAATGGAGTAGACAATATAATATGTATGCAGCCTTTTGGATGCTTGCCTAACCACATAATAGGAAAGGGAGTTATAAAAGAAATGAAAAGACAATTCCCTAAGGCAAATATAATTCCAATAGACTACGATCCATCTGCAAGTGCTGTAAACCAGTTAAACAGAATAAAACTTATGCTTTCAAAAGCATTTAATGAAATCAAGCAGAGTAAATAAAACATACTTGATACTTGCCTTTCCTTATAATATAATAAACTTTGGAAAAATTAAATTAGGGGAGAGGAAAAGATAATATGAAACCATCAGAAATATATAAACAGGGATACAACTGTGCTGAATCACTTATAATAGCATATAACGAAGAGTTTAACGCATCTATACCAGTAAGATTATGTACTGCTCTTGGCGGTGGATGTGGTGTTGGAAGCATATGCGGTGCTGTAAATGCAGCTGCTATAATAATCGGTGAAGTAAAAGGTAGAGATGACTCTACTGGGGACAAAATGATAGCAAAGAGATATGTTCAGGCATTTATGAAAGAAATAAATGGTAGATACGGAACACATATGTGTAAAGAATTAAAAGCAAACAAAGTTACTTGTGCTGAAATAATGGATGTAAGCTACGAAGTTGTTAAAGAAGTTTTAAAACAGGATTTATAAAATCGAATAAAGAATTTAGGGACTATTGCAATGATTTGCGGTAGTCCCTTTTTAAATAGTCTTTTATAAATTTACTATTTTTTAATATTGGATAAATCAAAATTTACCAAAAACTTTGTTACTATGAGAAGCATATGAGATATAGACAAACTCCTCTCCAGGCTTCAGCGTGCGTGTAAGTAAGATGTATTGTTGCAAATAAAATACACGCTTGCAGATTGTCGAGAGAGATTTGTCTATATAACTCATATGCTACATACTATCAATAGTTCTGGCAAATTTCGATTTATACCACTCTCTGACAATACACTAAATTCATAAAAGATTATTTAAAAAGAAGTACATTTCATAGGAATAGTTGTAAACCGATATGCTTTGATTACAATAGATATAAAGAAACTTATTAGTTTACAAAAATAGTTTTGTGTTACAATAGTAATGTAATTAAGTAAGTATTAAAGGTTATGTGTGAGGTAATTAAATGGTAACAATTGGAATTTGTGATGATGAGTTAGATGTTAGAGATGCGATAAGAGAGTCTGTGATAGAAAGTATGAAGGAAGATAATACAGAGTATGAGATAAGAGAGTTTTGTAAGGGTGAGGATGTTATAAAATATATATCATCTGATAATGAGATAGATATACTGTTTTTAGATATACAGATGGATGGATTAGATGGTATGGAAACAGCTCGTAAGCTTAGAGAGTATGATAGAACGACAGAGATACTTTTTGTAACGTCTATAGAGAATAAGATAAGTGAAGCTTTTGAAGTGAGGGCATTTAGATTTATTAAAAAGCCTGTGCAGCATGAGGTTATAGAAAAGAATCTAAAAGAATGTGTAATAGAAATAGCGAGAAAGAGAGGTTGTTTCTTAAAGATAAAAACAGAAACAGGATTTAGAAAAATATATAGTAGAGATATTGTGTATATAGAGGTTCTTAATAGAATGATAAAAATATACTCAAAAGAGGGCAATTTTGAATATAGAGGAACTCTAAAAGAAATAATGGATAATCTTGAAAAGCAGCTATTTGTACAATGTCATAGAAGTTATGTTGTAAATATAATATACATAAAAGAAATAGGCAACAAGGATATTATTATGAAGGATGGATCTATTGTTCCAATAAGTAGAAGCAAGTATAAAGAAGTGATGAATAGATACTTCTGGTCAGTAGGTGAGGATGTATAATGAGTGATATATTATTAGCGGAAATTATAAGATTGGCGAGTATTATTTTATCTATCAGTATAGTTAATTTTGTAGTTGGTTATAGAAAAAACTGTGATATAGATAAATGGAAGAACATAGCTATTCAATCAGCTATAGTGATAATTATATTTATAGCATCAAGATATATTGAAATATGGAATATAAATAACATATACAATGAAGAAGTAGATATTCCAAAGTATTATTTTAGTTTATTTTATATTATCAAAAATTTAAAATTTTCAATAGAAAATTCTATGTGGATTATAATAAATATGATGATAATGACAAGTATGACTTTGATATACAAAAAAATATATAATGTTGATTGGAAGAAATTTATATTTTTATACATTTTAGCGGGGCAATATACAGATGTATTTGAAAATATTATTGTACCAAGAATATTATTTGCAACTCAAACTGGTAAAAGTTTATCAGATGATATAGTTCATAATTTAAATATACACGATTGGAATATATTTAATATAAAGGTATTAGTAATTTTATTTTTAGTATGTATATTAATTATTATTTTTATTAAAATTATAAATAAAATTTTAAAAAATAATATATATGTATACGCATCATATATAATTCTTGTAAATGTTGTATTTATAATACTAAAAATATTAGTGCGATTTTCAGAGAAATATGGAGGATTTCCAAATGAAAAGTATTTGATTATTATAGAAGTAATACCCAAATTATCTATATTGGCTATTGCAATAACTATATATATAGTTATTGAGATGAAAAAAGAAAATGAAGAAAGGTTGAAAGAAAAACGGGTATACAATAGATTAGAAACTAAAAATGATTATTATGAAAAAGTAGAAGAATCTCAAAACCAAATAAGAAGATTATACCACGATATGAATAATCATCTATACAATATACAGATGATGAATAAAAGCTCAGAAGATGCGTCTGAATATATATTAAGCTTACAAAATGAGCTAAATGAATCACGTAAAGCGAGATTAAGTGGAAACTCTCTCTTTGATATAATTGTAGACGAAAAAATGAATATTTGCCAAAGTAAAGGTATAGATTTTAAGATTGATGTAGACTCTAAAAATACAGGATTTATTAAAAATATGGATATGTCTAGCATATTGGCAAATATATTGGATAATGCTATAGAAGCTTGTGATAAAATGACAAGCAATAAAAAATATATAAAACTAACTTCTATGTGGGCAGATGATATGTTTGTAATAATCTGTGAAAATAGCAAAGAAAATGAGGTTAAAAAAATAGGAGATAGATTTATAACTGATAAGCTTAATAAATCTGAGCATGGAATAGGAATAAAAAGTGTTGAAAAAGCTGTTAAAAATTATGATGGAAATATGATGATATTCTGCGACGATAATTTGTTTAAAGTAAAAATAATGATTCCTAAGAGATAAAATTTAATATAGAATTTATAAATTTAAGAGTGTATGCGTCAAAAAATGATGTGTACGCTCTTATTTTTTTGTTTGTAAAGATAAATTTTTACCGTTAAGGACGTTTTTCCTACCACTCGGGACAAATCTATTGTTTTTAATAATTAAAAATGTTATTTTAAAGACAAGAAAAGGGAAGAAGATTAAAGATAACAAATTCTTAAATTTGATATATTAACTGAATTGAAAAGATTAAAAATAGCAGCCTGCACACAGAATAAAAGAAAAGATATAAAAATAAGATTTGGCAGAGGATACTATTTGAGATTCTAATTTAGTTCAGATTTATATATAAAATAATAAAAAATAGTAGGAGGAACTAAAAATGAGAAAAGAAGAAAAATTAGTAAAAGGTGGAAAAATAGAAATAAAGGAAAAAATAGAAATAAAAGATGTTGAAATGCAGGCAGATCCTTGTAAAGGAAATAATCATAAACCATGTAAATATGATTGTTGCCAAGATTGCCATAACCATACTACATCATATGGAACAGATATGTATTAAAAAATTATATATTTATGTATAAAATAATGGGGGGAGTTAAACTCCCCTATTATTTTACAAAATAAAAGAGGTGATATTATGAAAAAAATATATAGAAAACTTTCTTTACAATACATAAAAAAGAATAAATCAAGAAGTCTGATGATGCTTATTATGATAATAGCTACAGTAGCATTTATGATTTCTATTGACATGATAAATATATCTAGAGCATATGATAAAGCAGAAGTATATAAAAAAACATATGGAGATTATCATTGTGAGTATGTAGATATAAGTAAAGAAAAAATGCAACAAGTTTCTAAAGATAAGAGAGTAGGATATAACGATAATGTACAAAACTTAGGATATTTAATAAATAAGGATAATGGAACTAGAGTTGAATTAAAATCATTTAATGGGGAAAATGATAATTCAATGAAATATTTTGATAGAAAAGGTCAAATTCTTAAAGGCAAAATACCTAAAAATAACAACGAAATAATAATAGACGAAATAAGTGCTAAAAACTTAGGTATAGAAAGAAATCCTATAGGAAAAACTATATCTTTTGAACTTAGAAAAAGCTATACTCTTTCAAATGGAGAGGAAAAATTATATTCTAAAAATAAAACTTTCAAAGTAGTTGGTCTAGTAAAAAGAGTATATGAAGGACTTAATTCAAATATAACAGGCGCAGAACAAGAAAGAGGACTTAGTTATACATATGGAGATTTTAATGGACAAAACATAATACCTAATGAAGCATTGACATACGATATAATAGTGAGATTCAACGGTAATGAAGAAAGAGCGGGAAACTTTGTTGAAAAAGTAGCTATGGAATATGAACTTGGAAGAAGCTCACTTAATCCAAATGGAAATTATTTATCAGCTTTAAATAAGATTAAAGAAAAAAGAGAATTAGCTGAAACAAGTTCAAATAATTTAGTATTGATATTAACTATAGTTCTTTTAGTGTTTAATATGCTAAATATAATTTGGGGAGAATACTTAAAAGAAATAAGTATGCTAAGACTTATTGGAGCAAGAAAGAGAGATATAAGATTTATGGTAATATATCAATCGCTGCTACTTGCTGTAATAGGAACAGCTATAGGAGTTATAGTTGGAATTGGTATAACAGGAATAGGAGTTAATATACTTAAAGATAGTACTTTGGAAATAGCAAAGGTAAAACCAAAAATCCATATAGATTCAGGTGTAATAACAAAAACAATAATAATATCTGTTATATCTATAGCATTAGCTACAATAGTTCCAGTTATAAAAATAGGAAGAGTAGGATGTATGGAAAGTATATCAAATTCTTCAAAACATAAAAGTAAAGCTAAACAATCAAAGATAGGTAAATTTATACAGGATAAATTTGGTATTTACAGATATATGGGAGTAAGAAACCTTTGGCTTAAAAAGACTAGAACACTAATATCAATACTAGTAATTACACTTTGTGGATATTTGATTATATACACTTTTTCAAGTATACACGACAAAGCAGATGATAATATAAGGAAAATATATCATAAATATGATATAGAATCATCAATAGGGATAGGAAATGATCCAGAAACATATAAAATACCAGAAAATAAAATAGAAAAAATAAAAAATATGGATGCTGTTAAATTTGCAAATGCTAGATTTAATGGTGATGCAACCTTTATTGAAGATAAGGAAAAAATAAATGACTACTATATAGAGTATTTTGGAATAGATGGAAGTGAAAAAGTTGAATATCAAAATCATATTAGATTTTTTGGAAATGATGATATAAAGAAAGTTGTAGAGCCATATATGTTAGATAATAAGACTGCAAAAGAGATAGAACAAAAAACAGATGGTTATGTAAATGTAGCTGTATTTAATAGTTTTTATGATCCTATAAAAACGCATTATTACCATAAGATTTATAAAAATTTAAAGGTAGGAGATATTATTACTCTTGGTGTAAAATACCATAATGGAGATAAGATAGAAAAAAGAAATGTAAAGGTTAGAGTAGGAGCTATTCTTAAAGATGATTGGCAGTCTTATGGAGATTTTCTTCAACCTTCTGGATTAGAGATAATAACATCCGATGATAATATGAAAGAATTATTAGGATTTAAAGCATATAACAATCTTATCGTAGATTACAAGGATATAAATAATGTGGAGGAAAATAGAAAAGTAGAAAAATATATTAAAGAAAATATACCTGCATCATTAAGTATAAAACAAGAATTTTACAATATGCAAAATGAATATAAAGAAATAAACTATAGAGAAGGTTTTATGAATACAACATTAGTACTTATGATTGCGGCTATAAGTATATTCTGCACAGTTAAATCTAATTTAATGGAAAGAAGAAAAGAAATATTTACAATGAGAGCTTTGGGAATGTCTGCTAAAGATATGAATAGTATGAATATGTACGAGGCTGTTATATATGCGGTATTAAGTATAATAGGTGGTATAGCATTAGGTACATATAAACTTTTAAATGAGGTTAAATGGTACAATGATGCATATAAAGCAGAGGGTATAGAGCATTTTATGGACTTTACATTCCCATATCCACAGGCGATAATATTTGCAGTTGTTACACTAGCTACTTGTATAATAGCAGTAAAACTAGCAAACAGAGATTTCAAGAATAAAGAAATATCAGATGGTATGAGAGATATAGACTAGAGGAGGAAGTGTGATGAGTGGTTATTTTTATAATAAAAAAGCAAACATAATGAAAAAAGACAACACTGTTATAATATCCGACCAATATAGTGGAAAATGGATAAAAATTCCTCTTGTATGTTATGAAGTGATAGAAGAGTCAGTTGAAAAACAACTGGCTCTTGAAAAAATGATTGATTTATTTAGTGAAGATGACAAAGACTACTTTAGAAAAATAATAAAATCATTAGAAGATTTAGATCTAGTAACAGAAAATCCAAATGAAGAAATATATTATGGAATGATTCCAAAAGTTTCAATAGCTATAACTAATAAATGTAACCTAAATTGTTGCTATTGCTGCAAAGAATCAAACATAAATCGGGAAGAAAGAATGAACTTGGACGAGCTAAAAAAAGTTGTAGACAATGTATTAAAATTAAACCCAATCAATCTTACAATATCAGGAGGAGAGCCACTTGTAAGAAAAGACTTTGTTGAGTTTATAGAATATATAAAATCAAAATACGACGAAAAGCTCATACTAAGCACAAATGCTACGCTAATAGATGAAAAAATGGCTAAATTTATAAGTGATAATTTTTACGCAGTAGAGATTAGCCTTGATGGATACGATGAAGAAACTTGTTCAGAAATAAGGGGAAAAGGTGTATTCAACAAGGTTATGAAGGCTATTGGATATCTTAAAGATAATGGTTGCGATAAGATAAGTATATCTATGGTAATGGGAAAATACAACGAAGGATATAAACAAAAGTTTGAAGAATTAAATGAAAAAATAGGTACAAAAGCGAGAATAAGATACTTCTGTAAATTTGGAAGAGGATTTAGTGGATGTGAAAAGTATGTTGAAAATGATGAGGTATTCTACACTCCTCAAGATTTATATACTTTAGATGAAAATAGCTATGACAATATAAATACAGGACATTGTAATGCTGGAAGAAATAGCATATTTATAGCAGATGATGGATATGTGTATTCTTGTCCAAATATAACAGATGATAAATTTAAGACATTTAATATATTAGATATGGACTTAGAAACAGAGGAAAAATTATATAAAAAGGATTTTGAAGGATTTAAAAACTTTGAAAACTTAGATTTAAAAAATCAAACTCGCTGCAGAGATTGTTCAGTAAATGCCTTTTGTAATACTTGTCCAGCGAAAAATCGGTTACTATATGAAAATGAAAAAGCATTTGAAAAATACTGTGAATTTAATAAAAAGCATTTGGAAAATATATTGTGGAAGTAGAATTTTATAAAAATAACTGATGTATATGAGGATAGTTTTTTCTATCCTCATATATTAAATAAAATCATAAAGAAGGTGATTACTTTGAAGTTTAGAGAAGAAATAATTAAATTTAAAGACAAAGAACTGATAATAAGAGAAAGAAACAACAGAGTACTTATGTACAACACAAGATTTAAAAGACATATAATTCAAAGTAAAGAAGTATACTCATATATAAAAAAGGCAGAAGAAATGGGACTTACAGTAGAAGAATTTGTCAATATGTTTGAAGGTTCAGACAAGGAATATATAAAAGACCTTATGATAAACATGGGAAAAGCAGGTATACTTGAATCATCAATGAGTGAAGATTTTTATAAAAATATGAATAATAGATTTAAAGCTATATATTTGGCAGCAACTCATAAGTGTAATTTAGCTTGTAGACATTGTTGTACAAATTGCAACTCTACAGAAAAAGATATACTAACTACAGAAGATGTAAAATCCATTATGGATTTTGTAGCTGAACTAGAACCGTATGAGTTTATAATAACAGGTGGAGAGCCTATGATAAGAAGCGATTTTGAAGAGTGTGTTCATTACTTTAAAGAAAAAGACTGTAAAACAGAACTAGTTCTTTCTACAAATGCAACTCTTATAGATGAATCTAATGTAGACTTTATAGTAAATCATTTTAATAGAGTAGAAATAAGTATAGATGGAGTAGATGAAGAAACTTGTGGATTAGTTAGGGGAAGAGGAGTATTCAATAAAATAATGAGATCTATAGTATTACTTCATACTAGAGGATTTAGAAATATAAGAACGTCTATGGTTGTTGGAGATAAGAATAAACACCTTGAAGAAAAATTTTATGCTTTAAATGAAAGAATAGGAACAAAAGGAATGGTTAGATGCTTTGAGCCAGAAGGTAGAGGAGTAGAAAATGCGTCATACTTTATATCAGAGGAAACTATACTTCCATTTGGACTTACAGAATTAGATAAATTAAGTTTTGAAAAAGATAAAGATAATCTAAAATCATGTTCTTGTGATATGTATAAGTCAAAAATGTTTATCGATTATGATGGAAATATGTATCCATGTCAATCTTTGATAAAACCAGAGTATTCTTATGGAAGTACATTAGATAAAGATACGAGAATGAGTGTGCTTGATTTTGATTATGATTTATCTGATAGTAAACTAGCAGCTAGACTACAAAATATAATGCCGTATAATTTTGAAAAATGTAAGGATTGTGATGTAAATGTGTTTTGCTTTTTCTGTCCTGCACTAGTAGATAAGTTGTTAGATAATGAAGATTGTCCTGACTATGAAAAATGGTGTTCTATAATGAAACCACAATTAAATAGAATAGTATGGGGGGAATAAAAATATGAAATTTACAATAGTAATGACTGATGATTGTAACCTTAGATGTAGCTACTGTTATGAAGGTGGTTGTAAACCTAAAAAATATATGAACAAAGAAACAGCAGATAAATGTATAGAGTTTATAAAAGAAAAACTAAAAGAAGAAAAGGATGATAAAAGACCACTATGGATAACACTTCATGGTGGAGAACCTCTTCTAAATTTTGATATAGTAAAATATATTAAAAATAAATTGGATGATGAAATAGTAGATAGAAAAATAATATATGATATGACTACAAATGGAACAATAATGAACGATGAAATACTAGAGTTCATAAAAAATGATTTAACAGAGGTATCTATAAGTTTAGATGGTACTAAAGAATCACATAATGCAAATAGAGTATTTCCAGACGGAAGTGGATCATATGATATAGTTATGAAAAATATAAAAAAACTACAAGATGAAAATATACCTATTAGATGTAGGATGACATTTAACCAATATAATGTAGATAAAATGTATGAAAGTATTGAAAGTGTGTCAAAACTTGGCTTTAGATATCTTGCAACTGCTGTAGATATTATGTCTGAGTGGAGCGAGGAAAAAGTTGAAGTATATAAAGAACAGAGAATGAAGCTTATAGACTTTCATTTAAAAAATCCAGAAGTAAATTTAGGTATGACAGATTTAAGACTTTTAAATGTTAAGCGAGGGGATTGTTTTGGTGGTATATGCACATTTTGCATAGATACAGATGGAACAATTTATCCGTGTACATTTGCAATAGGTAAAAAAGACTATGAAATAGGAAATATATATAATGAAAACCCTTTAGATAAAGATAAATTAAAAGAAGTTGTTAATGAGAATTTTAGAGATTTTGAAGAATGTTCAGGTTGTACAAGAAAAGAATACTGTACTGCTGTAAGATGTAGAATAGTTAACAAACTTAGTACAGGTAGTTATTCAGAAGTGCCATATATGGCTTGTGTTGATGAACATATGAACTTTAAAACAACTAAAAAACTTTTGGAACTTGGTGAAAGAGGTAGGGATTTATAAATGGAAAAGTCAGATATATCCAAAAGAAAAAGTCCTGTAAAAAGGTTTATAAAATTTGTAGTAAATCATAATAAGATGAGTATTTTTACTGCAATGATAATGGTGATATTTATAACATCAATAGACCTTGTTCTGCCTATGATGACAAAAAATATGGTAGATAAAGGTATAACAGGAAAAAATCTTGAATTACTATTAAAAATAATTGTAGCTTATTCTGTAATGTCAGTTTTAGCTAGAGTTTTAAATTTGGCACTAGGCTATATATATGCAACTATGAGAAATAGGGTGGCTGTAAAGTTTAGATTGAAGGTATTAGATCATTTATCGAAGTTATCTGGAAAATTCTATACAGAGAATAAAACTGGAAATCTTATGTCTATAGTACAATCTGATATAGATATAATAGAAAATATAGATGCGGAACTTGTATTTTCTATTATTAAAAATTCAATAACAGCGATTATTTCTCTCTACTTAATGTTCAGACTACAGTCTGTTCTTTTTGTAGTTGTTGTGTTTATACAAATATTACTTGTTACAACGCAGAGATACTTTACAAAAAATATACATTCTAATGTGAGTATGTTTAGAGATGAATATGGTGATACAAGCAATGTAGTTCAAGAATATGTTTATAATATAATGAATGTTATAATATCTAAATCAAAGAGGTTTTTTATATCACAATTTATAAAAGGTCAGAGAGGACTTATAAATAAAGATATAAAAATAGATGTTCTTATGAGTGGAAATATGTGTGTTGCAAATATATTTAATCTTATGATGAGTATGGCTATATATGGATATGGTGGATATATGATAATAAATGGAGATTTTACATTAGGTTCATTAATAGCATTTCAAAACTATGCAGGAATGTTAATAGGTCCATGTATAAGTATTGTAAATGCAAATAATAGAATACAACAAGCTAAAGTTTCTATAGAAAGAGTATATTCTATATTAGATGAAGAGCCTGTTATAGATGAAGATCAAAATATGCTAGAAGGACTAAGAGCAGATAATATTAAAGAAATATCTGTTGAAAATGTAAAATTTGGATATGAAAATGATGAATCTGAAAAGAAATATATCTTAAATAATGTATCTATGAAATTTGAAAGAGGAGATATTTCAGCTATTGTTGGAGAGAGTGGATGTGGAAAATCAACTCTTTCAAAGCTTATGTATAGACTATGGGATGTTGATGATGGAAGTATTAAAATTGATGAAAGAGATATAAGAAATATAAAACTTATGTCTTTGAGAAAATGTATTTCTGTAGTTAGTCAAGAGATAGTTATATTTGATAGTACAATAAGAAATAATATATCATTAGGTAAAAAAATACCAGATGATGATATATTGAGAGTTTGTAGTTTAGCTGGTTTAGATGATTTTATTTCTTCTCTTGAAGCTGGTTTAGATACAGAGATAGGGGAAAAAGGAATAAAAATATCTGGAGGACAAAAGCAAAGAATTTCTATAGCCAGAGCTATGTTATGTGATAGTCCAATTATTATATTTGATGAAGCTACATCAGCATTGGATAATGTATCTCAAGATATAATAATGGATAGTATAAAGAAGAACTTAGAAGATAGAATAGTAATAGTGATAGCACACAGATTATCTACTATAAAAGATGTAGACAAAATATTTGTAATGTCAAATGGAAAAATAGCAGAATCAGGAAATCACGAAGAACTTATATCTAAAAAGGGAATATACTATAAATTGTATAGAAATGAATAAAGAGGTAGTTCTATGAAAAATATAAAAATTGCTGTATTAGATACAGGAATAGATACGGAAGATAAAGATATCAAAGATAGATATGTATATGATAAAGAATTGCAAGTTGAAGGTATAGATAATATAGATGATGTAATAGGACATGGAACATTATGTGCAAAGACTATACTAGAAAGATGCCCAGAAGCGATAATATATCCTATTAAGATATTTAATGATGAAGGAGTGACTGAAGTATCAAAGCTTATAGTAGCATTAGCAAATCTAATTGGTAAAAATATAGATATAATAAATATATCAGCATCTATGATAAAAGAAAATAGACTTGAAGATTTGAGAACAGTATGTAATATTCTTAGAAGTGAAGGAAAGATACTAGTAGCTTCTAAACATAAAAAAGCAAAAAATATAAAAAGTTATCCAGCTTCATTTGATTCTGTAATTGGTGTGAAAGGATATAAGAGAATTTGTAAGGATGATGATTATACATATGATAGTAAAAGAGAAAACCAAATGTATGCAAATGGAAGAGATAGATTGTATAAATTTAAAGATAGTGTAACTGCATTTGGAAAGCATAGTAGAGCATCTGCATTAGCTGCGGGGATAATAGCAGAGATAATGTATAAAGAGAATACAAAAGATATTTATAAAATAGAGCAAATTTTAAAAAGTAAATCAAACATATCTGAAACATATAAAGAAAGAAGATACAAATATAAAAAAGAATATGTGTATGATACTATTGTTAGAAAGATTGTTGATATTTTGAATGAAAATTTTGCAGATGGACGAATAAATATAGAGTTTCTTGAAAAAAATAGTTTGATTAATAATATGACAGGGTTGTATGGAGATAATGCGTATGATTTTGTTTGTATGCTAAATAAAGAATTTGGTATAGATATAAATTATGAGAATTTGTACTTATACGAAATAGAAAATTTGTACATTTTGAGCCATATTGTTCATAAAGAACTAGATAAATAATAGTAAAGAAGGGAGAGAGTATTTATGTCAAAAATTATAAAGCATAGATACTCTCTTTTTAATTAGTTGATATAAAGAGAGGTAAAAAATGATAACAATAGGAATATGTGATGATGAGTTAGACGTTAGAATGGATATAAAAAACGCTATACTAAATACAATGATAGATAAAGACATAGAGTATCAAGTCAAAGAATTTAGCAATGGTGAAGATGTTATAAAATATATAGAATTAGATAATGAAATAGATATACTTTTTTTAGATATACAAATGGATGGGTTGGATGGTATGGAAACTGCTCGTAAACTAAGAGAATATGATAGAACAACTGAGATAATATTTGTAACATCAATAGGAGAAAAAATAAGTGAAGCTTTTGAGGTAAGAGCATTTAGATTTATAAAAAAGCCAATACAACATGAAGTTATAGAAAAAAATCTAAAAGAGTGTGTGGTAGAAGTAGCTAAGAAAAGAGGCTGCTTTTTAAAAATAAAGACCGATAATGGATTTAAGAAAGTATATAGTAGAGATCTAATATATATAGAAGCAATTAATAAAAAAATAAAACTATGCACAAAAGAGGGAGATTTAGAATGTAGAGGTAACTTAAATGATATTGTGTCTAACTTTGAAAAACAATTATTTATACAATGTCATAGGAGTTATATTGTAAATATGATATATATTGAAGAGATTTACAATAGGGATATAATTATGGAAAATGGAGCTAGAATACCTATTAGCAGAAATAAATATAAAGAAGTAGTGGATAAATACTTCTGGTCAATAGGAGAGGATATATAATGGATGTATTAATTGGTGAGTGTATTGATTTGACTTGTATAATATTATCGATATCTATATTAAATTGGGTAGTGGGATATAGGAAATATAGCGATATAGATTTTTTAAAAAATATAGTTATTCAGGCGACAATAATAATAGTATTGTATATTGTATCAAGATATATCAGCTTATGGAATATAGCTATTTTAGATAATAATATAAACCAACATTCTTCATTATCGTTCAATTTAATAGAGATTATTAAGAATATGAGAATATCTAAGGAAAAAGCAATTTGGATTATAAGTAATATAGTTATAATGATAGGAATTATTTATATATATTCAAAAGTATATAAATTAGAATGGAAAAAGTTTACTTTTTTATATATACTAACAGGACAATATATAAGTATGATTGAGAATTATTTTTTATCAAGATTTTTATTTACATTTGAAAATAAAATAAGTATGTCGAGTCCACTTTCTTTGAAATTTGAATTGCATGACTGGAATATATTTAATATAAAAATAATAATTATAGCAATAACAATTTGGATAAGTGTAATAATATTAGACAAATTAATAGATAGATTTTTAAAGAATAAAATTTATAGGTATTCAATAAATATAATTATGCTAAATTTTGTTTACATAGTATTAATGCAATATGT
The DNA here is from genome assembly GCF_003478825.1 of Peptoclostridium sp. AF21-18. Taxonomy (NCBI): domain Bacteria; kingdom Bacillati; phylum Bacillota; class Clostridia; order Peptostreptococcales; family Peptoclostridiaceae; genus Peptoclostridium; species Peptoclostridium sp. AF21-18. The sequence goes on along the minus strand of NZ_QUGE01000002.1, from coordinate 30,501 downwards.
AATAAAGATAGAAAAATATGGAATAAATCGTTCAGAATTGTATATTATTATTACAAAAATAATACCTATGTTTACTATAATATCTACAGTAATAATTCTTTATATAATTCTTGAGATAAAAAAACAAAGTGAAGAAAAAGTAAAAGAAAAAGAAATGTATACTAGACTTGAATCTAAAAATGATTACTATGAAAAATTAGAAAAATCTCAAGAAGATATTAGACGCTTATATCATGATATGAACAATCATCTTTATGCTATAAAAAATATGAATAAAAATAAATCGGATTATTTAGAGTATATAGAAAGTATACAAAATGAATTAAATAAAGTTAACCAAATTAAAGCAAGTGGAAATGCTATTTTTGATATAATTGTAGACGAAAAAATGAAGATTTGTGAGAATAAAGGGATAGAGTTTATTTTAGATCTAGATTCTAAAAATACAGGATTTATAGAAAATATAGATATGTCTAGTATTTTAGGAAATATACTGGATAATGCAATAGAAGCCTGTGATAAAATTGAAAATAGTAGAAAGTATATAAATTTAAAATCTATGTGGGCTAAAAATATGTTTGTTTTTATTTGTGAAAATAGTAAAGAAAATGATGTTAAAAAAGTAGAAGGACGATATATTACAAGTAAAAATGATAAATCAAAACATGGTATAGGGATAAAAAGTGTTGAAGCTTCTGTAAAGAAATATAATGGAAAAATGAATATCTCTTGTGATGAAAATACATTTAGAATAAAGGTGGTTATCCCCAAAAATTAGGTTTATAAGCTCTGTAAATAAAAAGAGTATTTGTATCAAAGTATTGATACGGATGCTCTTATTTTTTTGTTTTAATCTTGTAAAGATAAAAAGATTGCCATTCACTCCATATTTAATACCACTCGTCAAAATCTATTGTTTATGAATTTTAAAAATGTTATTTTATAAAAAAGGAGAGTGATTGTTATGAAAATATATAGAAAGTTATCTTCTTTATATATGAAGAAGAATAAATCAAGGACTTTGATGATGTTTATCATGGTAATAGCTACAGTTGCATTTATGATTTCTATGGATATGCTTGAAGTATCTCAAACATATAATAGAATGGAAGCATTTAAAAAGTCTTATGGAGATTATCATTGTGAGTATGTAGATATTAGCAAAGAAAAGTTAGAAAAGGTAGAAAATGATAATAGAGTAGGATACAGGGACAATGTACAAAACTTAGGATTTTTAATAAATAAAGAAAATGGAACAAGAGTAGAATTAAAATCATTTAATGGAGAAAATGATAATCCTATGAATTTCTTTGATAGAAAGGCACAGGTGTTAGAAGGAAGAAAACCCAAAAATAACGACGAAATAGTATTAGATGAAGAAAGTGCTAAAAATTTGGGAGTATCAGGTAACCCAATAGGAAAGACAATATCTTTTGAGCTTAGAAAAGAATACACTCTACCAAGTGGTGAGAAAAAGTTATATTCAGAAAATAAGAGTTTTAAAGTAGTTGGAACAGTAAAAAGGACGTATAAAGAAGCAAGGACTATAAGTAGTTCAAGTACAGGTGCTGAGCAAAAAAGAGGAATTTCTTATACATACGGAGATTTTGAAGGGAAAAGTATAATACCACAGGAAGCATTAACATATGATATTATACTTAGATTTAAAGGAAATGAATTGGTTGCTAGTAATAAAGTAGATAAATTAGTAAATGATTACAATCTTGGAAGACTAACAATAAATGCAAATTCAAATTATTTATCAGAATTATTTTCTATTAATGATTTAAAAAGTGTAAAAGAGATAAATCAAAATAATATAGTTTTGATAATAACAGTTATACTTTTAGTATTTAATATGATGAATATAATATGGAGTGAATATCTTAGAGAAATAAGTATGCTAAGACTTATTGGAGCAAGGAAAAGAGATATAAGATTTATGGTAGTATATCAATCTATACTTCTTGCAGTATTTGGAACAATTATAGGAATTGTATTAGGGATTGGTATAACAAAATTAGGATTAATTATTTTTAAAGATCCTTTATTGAACGAGATAGGAATTAGTCCTAATCTACACATTGATAAAGATGTAATTATGAAAACAGCAAATATATCTATATTTGCAATAGTATTAGCTACAATAATTCCAGTTATTAGAATTGGTAGAGTAGGATGTATGGAAGCTATATCTAACTCTACAAAACACAAAAAAAGAGAAAAGCAATCTAAAATAGGAAAGTTTATTCAAGATAAATTCGGAATATTTAGATATATGGGAATTAGAAATCTTTGGATTAAAAAGACTAGAACTCTTGTATCAATACTTACAATAACACTTTGTGGATATTTAATAATGTATACTTTTTCTAGTATAGAAGAAGAGGTAAATGATAAGATAAGAACAATATATTATAAATATGATGTAGAAACTTCTATAGGTATAGCAAATGACCCAGAAACATACAAAATACCGGATGAAAAAATAGAAAAAATAAGAAAGATGGATGGAGTAAAAGTAGTAAATCCATCATATAATGCGACATCTACATTTGTAGCAGATAAGAAAAATGTTGAAAAAGCATTTATAGATTATTACGGTTTAGAAGGTGACAAAAAAGTAGAATGTGAAAATCATCTTAGATTTTATAGTAATCAAGGATTAAAGAAATATGTTGAACCATATATGCTAGATGGAAAGACTGCTGAAGAATTAGAAACAAAAACTGATGGATATATAAATGTGGCTGTTTACAATAGTTTTTATGATATGATAAAAACTATTACTCAGAAAAAGATATTTAAAGATTTAAAACAAGGGGATATAATCGATATTGGTGTAAAATACCATAATGGAGATAAAATAGAAAAGAAAAATGTAAAAGTAAGAGTAGCAGCTATTTTAGAACCTGATTGGATGTCTTATGGTGATGCACTAATGCCATATAAATTTGAGGTTATAACATCTGAAGATAATATGAAAGAACTTTTAGGATTTAAAGCATATAATAACTTGACTGTAGATTATGAAAGTTTTGAAAATGAAAAAGCAAATCGTAAAGTAGAAGAATATATAACACAAAATATACCAGGAAGTATAGCTTTAAAAGTAGGTTTTGCCAATATTCAGAATAATTCTAAAAAAGAAGTGTTCAGAAAAAGCATGATAAACATAACTTTAGTACTTATGATTGCAGCAATAAGTATATTCTGTACAGTTAAATCTAACTTAATGGAAAGAAGAAAAGAGATATTTACAATGAGAGCTTTAGGAATGTCTGCTAAAGATATGAATAGTATGAATATGTTCGAAGCAATAACATATGCAGTATTAAGTATAGTATCTGGAATAGCCTTAGCAACATACAAACTTGTAAAATATGTTGAGTGGAACAATAATGCATATACAAACTTTGGTATAGAGCATTTTATGGACTTTACATTCCCATATCCACAGGCGATAATATTCGCTGTTGTTACATTAGCTACTTGTATAATAGCAGTAAAACTAGCAAATAGAGATTTTAAAAATAAAGAAATATCAGATGGTATGAGAGATATAGATTCATAAACTTACCATTCAGGACGTTTTTCCTACCGTTCAGGACAAATCTATTGTTCTTAGTTAAAGATAATGTTATTTTAAAGACAAGAAAAGGGAAGAAGATTAAAGATAACAAATTCTTAAATTGGATATATTAACTGAATTGAAAAGATTGAAAATAGCAGCCTGCACACAAAACAAAAGAAAAAATAAAAAATATTTGGCAGAGGATACTATTTGATATTCTAATTTAGTTCAGATTTATATATAAAATAATTAAAAAATAGGAGGAAGGAAAAATGTCTGAATTAAAAGAAAGCAAAAAAATAAAAATAGAGGAAAAGATAGAATTAAAAGAAATAGAAATGCAGGCAGATCCTTGTAAAAATAATAATGGTCAAAATTGCAGATATGATTGCTGTAGAGATTGTTATGATGGCAGTGCATATCTATCACCAAAAATGTAATAAAATAAATTGAATAAAAAATAAATAACCAATATGGAGATTAAGTTTTAATCTCCCTATTTTATCAAAATATAAAAGAAAGGGGGAATTGTATTATGAGAATATACAGAAAATTATCTCTTTTATATATGAAGAAGAATAAATCAAGAACAGTTATGATGTTTGCAATAGTAATAGCAACAGTAGCATTTATGTTATCTATAGATATGATTAAAATTTCTCAAGCATATAATAAGGTTGAAGCATATAAAAAAGCATACGGAGATTATCATGTTGAACATGTAGATATTAGTAAAGAAAAGTTAGAAAAGGTAGAAAATGATGATAGAGTAGGATACAGGGACAATGTACAAAACTTAGGATTTTTAATAAATAAAGAAAATGGAACAAGAGTAGAATTAAAATCATTTAATGGAGAAAATGATAATTCAAAGAATTATTTTGATAGAAAAGGTCAGATTCTTAAAGGAAATAAACCTAAAGATAATAATGAAATAGTCCTAGATGAAGAAAGTGCTAAGAATTTAGGTGTATCAGAAAATCCTATAGGAAAGACAATTTCTTTTGAACTTAGAAAAAAGTATAATCTTCCTAATGGAGAGGAAAGATTATACTCTGAAAATAAAAAATTCAAGGTTGTTGGAATTGTAGAAAGAGAGTATAAGGGATTAAATAGTAGTCTTGCTGGAAAAGTTGAACAAGAAAGAGGAATAAGTTATACATATGGTGATTTTAGAGGAAAAAATATAATACCAAAAGAAGCAATAACATATGATGTAATACTTAGATTTACAGGAAATGAATTATTAGCTGGTAAAAAAATAGAATATTTAATGATGGATTTGAAATTAGGCAGAATGTCTGTAAATCCAAACGGTAATTACTTATCAGCAATGTATTCAATAAATGATTTAAGAGATTTAGAAAATATTAATAAGAATAATTTAATTTTAATATTAACAGTCATACTTTTAGTATTTAATATGTTAAATATAATTTGGGGTGAATATCTAAGAGAAATAAGTATGTTAAGGCTTATTGGAGCAAGAAAAAGAGATATAAGATTAATGGTAGTATATCAATCAATTTTGCTTGCTATAATAGGAACTACAGTAGGAATAATTGTTGGGTTAGGTATTACAGAAATAGGAATAAATGTATTTAAAGATACAACACTAGAATTAGCCCAATTAAAACCTAAAATGCATATAGACTTAGATGTAATATCAAAAACAATCACTATATCAGTATTAGCAATAGTGTTAGCTACAATAATTCCGGTTATAAAAATAGGAAGAGTTGGATGTATAGAAGCAGTAACAAACTCTTTAAAAACTAAAAATAAAGGAAAACAATCAAAAGTAGGAAACTTTATTCAAAATAGATTAGGAATATACAGATATATGGGAGTTAGAAATCTTTGGCTTAAAAAAACAAGAACCCTTGTATCAATTCTAACCATTTCACTTTGTGGATATCTAATAATATATACTTTTTCAAATATGCAAGGTGAAGTAGATGATAAAATAAGAAGAATATACTATAAATATGATATGGAATTTAAACCAGGAATTTCTAATGATGTAGAGGCGTTTAAAATCTCTGATGACAAAATAGAAAAAATAAAAAGTATAGATGGCATTAAAAAAACAAGCGCTTCTTTTAATGCAGATACTACATTTATTGAAGAAAAAAATAATATAAACAAAATTTTTATGGATTATTATGGAATAAAAGAAAGTGAAAAAGTTGAATTTGAAAGTTATCTTAGATTTTTGGATAATGAAGATATACAAGAAAAAGTAGAACCATATATGTTGGAAGGAAAAAAATCTAAAGATATATTAGGAAAAACAGATGGATATATAAATGTAGCTGTATTTAATAGTTTTTACGATGTTACAAAAACAAATACTTACCACAGTATATATAAAAATTTAAAGGTAGGGGATATCATTGATATAGGTGTAAATTATCATAATGGAGATAAAATAGAAAAAAGAAATGTAAAAGTTAGAGTAGGAGCTATTCTTAAAGATGACTGGCAATCTTATGGAGATTCTCTTTCTCCAGATAAATTTGAAGTTATAACATCTGAAGATAGTATGAAAGAGTTATTAGGATTTAAAGCATATAATAATCTTACTGTAGATTATAAAGATATTGATAATTTAGCAGAAAATAGAAAAATAGAAAAATATGCAAGAAAAAATATACCAGGTGCTGTTATTTTAAAAGAAAGTTTTTATAATGATCAAAAACAAGCAAATAAAAATATATTTAGAGAAAGTATGATAAATATAACACTAATACTTATGATAGCAGCGATAAGTATATTCTGTACAGTTAAATCAAACCTTCTAGAAAGAAGAAAAGAGATATTTACAATGAGAGCATTGGGAATGTCTGCTAAGGATATGAGTAGAATGAATATGTGGGAATCAATGACATATGCTTTATTGAGTGTATTATCTGGAATAGGATTAGCTACATATGCACTTTTCAAATTTGTTGAGTGGAACAATAACGCATATACAAACTTTGGTATAGAACATTTTATGGACTTTACATTCCCATATCCACAGGCGATAATATTCGCTGTTGTTACATTAGCTACTTGTATAATAGCAGTAAAACTAGCAAATAGAGATTTTAAAAATAAAGAAATATCAGATGGTATGAGAGATATAGATTCATAAACTTACCATTCAGGACGTTTTTCCTACCGTTCAGACCAAATCTATTGTTTTTAAATATTTAAAGTGATAATTTAAACATATAGATATATATATCAATAATACTTATAGAGAAAGGAAAATCCGTTATGAAAGATTTAAATTTAGTAGAAAGCTTAGAAGTTTGTAATTTAAAAAAATACTATGGTAAAGATGAAAGTCTTGTTAGAGCTGTAGATGGAATTGATTTAAAAATAGAAAAAGGGAAATTTACTTCTATAATCGGAGCTTCTGGTTCTGGAAAGAGTACATTACTTCATTGTATGGCAGGGTTAGACAAACCAACAAGTGGAGAGGTAAAACTTGGAACAAAAAGTCTATATGATTACAATGATAATGAACTATCAAAAATAAGACGTAAAAAATTTGGATTTATATTCCAGAGTTTCAACCTTATACCAGTAATAAATGTATACGATAATATTGTACTGCCAATACTTTTAGATGGTGGAAAAGAAGATAAAGTATATATAGATAGAATAATAAAAGCTGTAGGACTTACAGATCAGATAAAAAAATTCCCAAATGAGCTATCAGGAGGACAGCAGCAGAGGGTTGCAATAGCTAGAGCACTTTCAAACAAACCTGCTATAATATTTGCCGATGAGCCAACTGGTAATCTAGATTCAAAGACTACTCAAGAGGTTATGGATCTTTTAAGTGATACAGTAAAGGAATTTAAACGGACATTGGTTATGATAACACACAACCAAGAAATAGCTGAAACTGCAGATAGAATAATAACTATAAGCGATGGAAAGATAATAAAGGATACAAATGATTTAAAGGAAAATAAATAGTATTCAAAATATAGAATAAAAAGTTTGTAAAAACTGAAAAATGGGCGAGGAAAATAACTTCCTTCGCCCATTTTTTAGTTTAAAATCTCTATTAGAGAATATAAGTCAGTAATTATTAAGTAGCTTAAATTAGTTTAACGACTTTAAAAAAAATAAGTGATAATATATAATTAAATATATATGAAATAAAGAAAAAGTAAGGGTGTAATCCTTAATTTAAACATATTATACGAGGAGTGATAAATTTGAAATCAGTAAATGATGCGATATTGTCCCCTAATATGGAATATGGAATCAATGAAGATATCGTAGTCTATGATGGAAGATTTTGTGTATATTTAGATAAAAAATATAAATGCAATGGAAAGATATTTTTAAAACCATCTTCTCCATCAGCGATAACATTTAAAGCTAGAATAGTATCGACAGCAGATGATAGTTTAGAAGAGTGCAGTTTGGACGATGCTGTTTTAGAGATACATGGATACAAACTTTCATCGGCGACAATAAGAAGGATAAACGAAACATCAGTAGAGGGATATATCAATAACGATTGTATAAAGTCTAAAAATTCTTATGTAAGCTATGTAGATTTTGATTTATTAAATATAGATAAGATACCTGGAAAACTTATAAAGACAAAAGAAAAAGTATTTGCAGGTAGACTAGAGTTTGAGTTAAATGGATATTTAATAACGATTGATAAAAGGTACGACTACAGAAGAGAGTTTTACGAAGAGCTTATCGAAAAATCAGGTACAGTTACAACTCATGTAGGTAGGATAAGAAAGAAAGACGGTACATTGTTTAAGACAAATAATATAATGGGGCTTTTAGATAGGATTTGTACAGCATTTAGTTTTGCTTGTGGAAGATATGTATCTTTTTCAGGTATAAGGGGATATCAGGATGAAAACGAGGTTTACAGAGCTTGGAATAGTGGAATGGTAACGCCTTTTACATTTTTACCTACTTGGACAGATACACTTACAAATTATAGAAATTATGAAAAGTATTTATCTCTTATGTGCAGGAGATTGGAGGACTTCTACTATGGTCCAGCTATTAAAAACGCTGTGGATTGGTATATAGAGTCTTTAAATAATTTAACTATGGATAATGATATAATATCTGTTCAAATAGCGCTAGAGTCGCTATCTTATGTAGTACTAGTAGAAAAAACTAAGACGATTACAGACACAGAGTTTGATAAGAACTCAGCCTCTAAAAATATAAGAATGTTACTTCAAATCTGCAATATTCCATTTGGAGGAGATGAGATGGAGATTTTCTCAGATGAAATAAGAGAAGAGTTTGCAGATGGTATAGATCTTATAAGTTATTACAGAAATAAGATTGTCCATCCAAGTAAGAGAAGAAACAAAGTATTTTTATCAGCTGAAGATATTTGGAACATACTTGTAATAGGTATTCATTATATAGAATTGGCGATATTATATATAATTGGGTACAAGGGAGAATATTCAAACAGACTAAAAGAAAGGTCTTTTGGAGAAGTAGAAGTTGTTCCGTGGAATTAAATTTACAAAAAGATTTAAAAATGAAAGATGATGCAAAAATAAAGTCAATTATTTTAAAAGTTCAAAAAATATGTTGACTTTATTTTTATTCTGGTATAGAATAATAAACATAACAAAGCAGAGTAAATAATCAGATAAAGCGAAGAAGAGAAATAGTAGATAGTAAAGTCTTTTCAGAGAGATTTCGGTTGGTGTGAGAAATCAAGAACTAATTATCGAACACATCTCAGAGCATAGCACCGAGAAAGAAAGTTCATGTAGGCTGCTACGGTAGTACCCGTTATCGTACAAGGGTATCGTCTTTTTAATAGGACTGTACTCTATGAGGCTAGTATCGTGAGGTACTAGTGAAGAGAGGTGGAACCACGGAATTAATACTCCCGTCCTCTAGCTTAGCTAGAGTGCGGGAGTTTTTATTTACCTAAAAATAGAAACTGCTTGAATGAAAGTGGAGTTAAATCTGAGAATTATCATAAGAAAGGTTTTCTGAATATTTGCATAACTGCAAGAATAAAAAATATAATTACAGGAGGAAACGAAAATGAAAAAATTATTAAGAAAAGTGATGGTAGTATTTGCAGCAATGGTAATGGTATTAGGGATGACAGCTTGTTCATCAAAAGATAGTGGAAGTGCAGATAACAAGGTAATCGTAGGATTTGATAACACATTTGTTCCTATGGGATTTTTAGATGAAGATGGAAATACAGTAGGATTTGATGTTGATTTAGCAAAGGAAACATTTAAGAGATTAGGAATGGAAGTAGAGTTCCAACCAATAGACTGGTCAATGAAAGAAACAGAGTTAAACAGCGGTAATGTAGATGTTTTATGGAATGGATATTCATTAAGCCCAGAAAGAAAGAAAATAGTTTCTTATTCAGATCCATATCTTCAGAACAAACAGATAATAGTTACAATGGCAGATTCAAATATAAATACTAAAGCTGATTTAGCAGGAAAAGAAGTAGGAACTCAGCAGGAATCAACAGCTCAGGCTGCAGTAGAAGCAGATACAGAGTTTGTAAGCTCATTAAAAGGTGGAGCACCAGTTCTTTACGATACTTATGATAAAGCTCTTAGAGATTTAGAGATAGGAAGAACTTCAGCAGTAGCAGGAGATGAAGTTTTAATAAGATACTATATGTCACAGAAAGGTGAAGAAAAGTATAAAGTATTAGAAGAAAACTTCGGATTAGAAGATTATGTAGTAGCATTTGCAAAAGACAATACAGAATTAAGAGATAAGGTAAATGATACATTAAAAGAAATAAAAGACGATGGAACATTTGACAAGATATACGCAGAATGGTTCAAATAAGATAGATTAAAGGGAATAGATTTATTGATTAATTAGTAATTTAGCAGTGAAGGAGAATGAGAATTATGATAGAAGGTATAAAAATAGTTATAGCACTATTTACAATAACATTAGTACTTTCAATTCCAGCTGGGATTGGAGTAGCTCTTTTAAGAATTTCAAAAAACGTAATAATAAGAAAGATGACTTCTTTTTACATACTTATAATGAGAGGTACTCCACTTCTTCTTCAGATGATAGTTATATTCTATGGGCTTCCACTTATAGGAATAACATTTGATAGATTTACAGCAGGAGCGGTTGCATTCTTCTTCAATTATACAGCGTATTTTGCAGAGATATTTAGAGGGGGAATACAATCAATAGACAAAGGTCAGTACGAAGCAGCTTATGTTTTAGGATTTGATAAAGTTTCAATGTATAAAAGAATAATACTTCCTCAGGTTGTAAAAAGAGTATTAGCGCCTGTATCAAATGAAGTAATAACACTTGTAAAGGATACTTCTCTTGTATACATATTAGGTCTAAACGATATACTAAGAATATCTCAGATAGCGATGAACAGAGAAGGAAGCTTAATGCCACTTGCATGGGCAGGTTTAATATACTTAGTATTCATAGCAATTCTTACAAAAGTATTTGAAAAACTTGAAAAGAGATATTCTTACTATAATTAAGAGTTTTGATATTGAACTTACGGTTTAGAGCTTAATTTCAACTAGGAGGAATGCGAAATGATAGAGGTTATAAATTTAAAGAAAAAATTTAAAGATACAGAAGTTTTAAAAGATATTTCATTTGATGTAAAGGACGGAGAGATAGCTGTTGTAGTTGGAAAATCTGGAGCAGGTAAAACAACTCTTATGAGATGTATAAATGGATTAGAAGATTTTGATTCTGGAGAACTTGTATTAAATGGAGAGTCTATTAAAAATAATAACGATATGAAGAAGGTAAGAGGAAAGATTGGAATGGTATTTCAAAACTTCAACCTATTTCCTCACATGACAGTTATAGAAAATATAATAGAAGCTCCTGTAAATGTATTTGGAGAAAATAAAGAAGAAGCTTTGAAAAAAGCAAATGAACTTTTAAAAATGGTAGACCTAGCAGACAAGGGCGATAATTATCCTTTCCAGTTGTCAGGTGGTCAACAGCAGAGGGTTGCAATAGCTAGAGCTTGTGCATTAAAACCAGATGTAATATGCTTTGATGAGCCAACTTCAGCACTAGATCCTGAGTCTATACAAAATGTAATAGATGTTATAAAAAAATTAAAAGAAAACGGAATGGCTATAATAATAGTTACTCATGATATTGGATTCTGTGATGTAATAGCTGATAAAATAATTAGGTTAGAAGCGGGAATTATAAAAGAAGTGAAAAATAATAATAAATAAAATAATAAAAATAAGGGAGAGATAGCGGTTGTTATTTCTCTCTTTTTTGTCGGTTGAACGGCTTAAATTTAACATTTGAAGCTAAAAAGAATTGAATAAAATATTCATTTCCTATAAAATTAGATATGGACTATAAAAATAGACTATATAATGGGAGGACGTAATGGAAGGAATAAAAATATTTTCAGATAGTACTTGCGACTTACCTATAGAAGAGGTAAATAGAATGAATATAGGTATAATTCCTCTAACAATAAACTTTGGTGAGGAAGTATACAAAGAAGGTAACTAACAGTTAAAATAAATCTATAAATAGCTACAAGAATATATAAATATTTTATAGATTATTTTAACTAAGCCTCGTATGTAGAGAAATCTACATAGGACACAACTTTAAAACCAGTAATTCCTAAAGCTCAACGACTACAATAGAAGATAGAAAGAAACTTCTATGAATGTGAAGAAATTCAGAAACAACAGTTGAGATGATATATGGCGAGAGCCTAAGTATCGTGACAATGGATCTTTGGTCGCCAAGCCTAGAAATAGGAAGGTCAAACGACTATCCTGCAAGGGAGTACACTACAAGCTATTGGTAGTGGAAATGGGTTGCCCTAAACAGATAATGCTGTAGGTGAAGAAATAGTCTACGCTCGTATTCGAAAGATCGAGGTCATTAGCGTAAGCAAAATGGCATCATACAAGTAGCGTTGTATGGTAAATAATAAACTCTATAAAACTGAATAAATTACTTATAAAAAATTATAAAATTTTTTCAAAAAACTTGCATAAAAAGAATAATTACTGTCCATGATAATAATAGAAAGATAAAAATATTATTAGAAAGGCGGTGATTATATGGAAAAAGGATTTAAAGTTCAGATATTTCCTAACAAAGAACAAAAGGAATTGATGTTTAAAAGCTTTGGATGTGCTAGATTTGCATATAACTGGGCATTAGCTAAGGAAAAGGAAAACTATGAAAAAGGTGGAAAATTCATCTCTGATATGGATTTAAGGAAAGAATTTACACAGTTGAAGAAAAAAGAAGAATTTAAATGGCTTAATGAAATAAACAACAACGTTACAAAACAAGCCATAAAAGATTTATGCAAAGCATATAAAAATTTTTTCAAGAAAAAGGCTGAACATCCACGATTTAAGAGTAAAAAGAAATCAAAGAAAAGTTTTTATAACGATGTTTATAAAATCAAATTCGATGATTACAAAGTTAGAATTGAATCAATAGGTTGGATGGATATGGCAGAAAATAGGATTCCTAGAAATTGTAAATATCAAAATCCTAAAATATCATTTGATGGAGTAAAGTTTTGGTTGAGTATTACTTGTATCGTAGAAGATGAGGAAAATAATCTTCCAAAAACTGAACCTATTGGAATTGATATGGGAATAAAAACATTAATGACTTGTTCAAATGGTATGAACTTCAATAGAGTTAGTACCAAAAAGGAAAAGAAGAAATTAAAAAGACTTCAGAAAAAAGCTAGTAGACATTACGATAAGATGATGAAAACCAAATCATCTGATAAGTCCAAAAATCTACTAAAACTTGAAACTTTAATCCGTAAACAATATCAAAGAATATCAAATGTAAGACTTAATAACATTCATCAAGCAACTACAAAACTTGTAAAACTAAATCCAAAAGCAATAGTAGTTGAGGATTTAAATGTAAAAGGAATGATAAAAAACAAGTATTTATCAGAAAAAATTGCTGATTGTTCATTCTATGAAATATACAGGCAATTAGAGTATAAATGTGAAAATAAAGGAATGGAATTTATAGTAGCTGATAGATTTTATCCTTCATCAAAAATTTGTAGTAACTGTGGACATAAGAAAGAAAAATTAAGTCTATCAGAGAGAACTTACAGATGTGAATGTTGTGGAAATGTTATTGATAGAGATTTTAACGCAAGTTTGAATTTGAAGAATTTAGCTTACAACTAAACTGTAAACTAAATGTGTACCGATACGTTAGTCGGGAATTTAAGCCTTTGGAGAAGTATACAAACTATAGTAGCTATTCTTTGAATGGTGAAATAGGCTTTGGTGAATTAGGAAATAGAGTTTGTAGTTTTTTATAAGTAATTTATAGAAATTTATAGATTTTATGTAACGGTATAGATATAACTACAAAAGAAATATTAGATAAAGTGAAGAAAACAGGAGAGCTTCCTAAAACATCATCTCCTTCTCCAGCAGAATTCTACGCAGCATTTGAGCCATATGTAGAAAATGGAGATACTATAATATACATAGGACTTTCTTCAAAATTATCTTCTACAGTTGCAAATGCTATGATAGCAAAGAATATGTTCGACAATAATGAAAACATACATATAATAGACTCTTTAAATTTATGTGGAGCAATAGGTGGACTAGTTAGAAACACTTATAATTTATTAGAAGAAGGAAATTCTGTTGAAGATACAATAGCTGAGATAGAAAAAGTTCTTCATCACTACAAATTATTCTTCACAATGGATAAGTTAGATTATCTTTATAAAGGTGGAAGATGTAGTGGAATGCAGTTTATATTAGGTAGTACTTTTGGAGTTAAGCCTATAATAGAAATGACTACAGAAGGTCTTGATGTTTGGAAAAAGACTAGAGGTAAGAAAAAAGCAATAGAAATGATGCTTGAAGAAGCTGAAAGAGATAAAGATAGAATATACAATGATGAGATTCATGTAGCTGCTATAACAGGTAGTGAAAAAGAATTAGAAGGTATAAAAGAACAGCTTACAAAAAGAACAGGAATAACTAAATTCTATGAATACAGTGTTGGATGCACAATAGCTAGTCACTGTGGAGATGGGACAGTAGGATTTGGATATTTCTTAAAAGAAAATTAAATATGAGTATATAAAAAAGACTGTTGCAATTTTTGCAACAGTCTTTGTGTTTTTAATTAGTCATTTAAAGTGTATGCATTAGCATATTTTTCTCTTAATTCAGCAACTTTGTCTTCGTAAGCTTTTAGCTGTTTTAACTGAGCTAATTTACCTAGTATTTCGTCTTTTACTTCTTCGAATTTAGATACACCAGCTTCGTGACGTTCTTCAACTTTTATTAAGTGATATCCGAATGAAGTTTTAACTGGTTCAGATAATTCACCTTCGTTCATGCTGAATACTGCTTCTTCGAATTCAGGAACCATCTGTCCTTTTCCGAATAAACCAAGATCTCCACCCTGCATGTTAGATGGGCAATCAGAGTAGTCCATAGCAGCCTGTTCAAATGTTTTTTCTCCAGCTTTTATTTCTTCAGCTATTTCTTTAGCTCTTTTTTCAGCAGCTTCGAAAGCAGCTTCATCGTCAGCTTTTATAAGTATATGTTTAGCTTTAGCCATTTCGTCAACTTTGAATTCATCCTGATGTTCATCGTAGTAAGCTTTAGCTTCTTCTTCTGTTGGCATAGCAGCCATGAATAACTGATTTAAAGCATGCTGTTTTAACATGTTTATAGTAACCTGTTCCATTAAAGCTTTGAATTCTTCAGTTTCATCAACTTTGTTGTCTTTTGCTTCTAAGTAGAATAATTCCTGGTTAACAAGGTCTTCTAATAATCTTTTTTTACCTTCTTCACTCTGGAACCGCATCTGCTGCTGTGGATGCATTGATTTTACAGCGTTATCTAAGTCTATGTTAGATATTTCTCTACCATTTATAGTGGCTAATACTTTTCTTTCCATGATAAATTTTCCTTCTTTCTTTAAATAAAATTTATTTCTATCATTTATAATAACAGAAAAAAACGATTTTGTCTAATGCCTCAAGCAAAAATTGTTAGTAGAAGATAGTGAGTGCTAACAATAGTAAAAATGACATAATTCCTACGACACCTTCATCATTCTTTTTCTTGAAAACTTCTCTATAAGAAAAATACAAATAAACGCATATAGAGAATATTTTAAAGTAGAAAAGAGGTATGTTTTTAGGAAATAGCACAAAACTGAAAAGTGAAACAACAAAGGCTACAACGGTACTAGATCTGTAGTAAAACATCATAGATGATTTTTTCTCTTCATCAGCCTTGAAAAATCTAATTACAAAAAGTATAAAATATATTCCAGCAAATAGAGAATAGCTTAAAAATAATATGTATTCTAATTTTCTACTGGAAATAACATTCCACTTGTACCACATAATTGGCCAAAAGCACAGTGTTAGTAATCTAAAATAGTGCTCAAAAAAATTGTCAGATTTTAAAAGTTTGTTCATATCAAATAATTCCTCTCCTAAAAATAAAAAGAGCTTTTGTATAACAGAAAGGCTCCTGCTAAAAAGCAGAAGCCTGAATTTCTAAAAATTATCTGTTGTTGTTTGTAACTACTATTGCCATTTTAGCTTCTGCATTGTAGCTTACCTGTATTAGCTGGTTTCTTCTTATATGTTCAAGATCTTCCCCACCGTAACGTATTTCTAATTTGATAGGTTTTTTACCCTGTTTGATTATTGCAACATAGTTGTTTTTGTCTCTTTTTTCAAGAGATACTAAAGTACCGACATATGGTGTGAAAGTCTGATATTTTTCAGCCTGTTTTCTTATAACAAAGAATGAAATTACAGCTATTGCTATGTTTATTCCGAATGTTATCCAACCATTTATGTGAAGATATATACCTCCAAATAATACTATTAGCATTATTACTACAGGTACTATAGTTTTCTTTAATATTATTTTACCTAATATTTCGTTGGCTTTTTTCTCTGGGCCAGACATAGTTTTAGATCTTGCGAATGATTCTGCAAATCTCTGTTTTAAACTCATACTTTTCCTCCTATAAAATTATAATTAAGTGATAATAACAATATTCTGCTTGTTCAAGAATTTTTATTTATAATATAAATTGTTATATTTCTGTCATTAGATATAATAAAGCAAAATACACTTATAATTCTAACATAAAGTTTCAAAAAAATAAATAACATAGAAAAGAAAAAAACTATAAATTTATTAAGATTGAAAAATTTTTTTAAGGGTATTAAAATTAAAATAAAATAGTTAAAAAATAATAGAGTGGGAGAAAGATAAATGACAAAATTAGATGAAATATTAAGGGACAACAGAGAATTTGTAGAGTCGAAAGGATATGAAAATTTTTCGACTTCAAAGAAACCAAATAGAAAGATTGTAATACTTTCTTGTATGGATACAAGACTTACTTCGCTTTTACCAAGTGCGATGAATATAAAAAATGGTGATGTTAAGCTTATAAAAAATGCAGGTGCGGTTGTAACACATCCATTTGGAAGTACAATGAGAAGTATAATTGTATCTATATGCGAGTTTGATGTAGATGAGGTAATGGTTGTAGGACATTACGAATGCGGTATGTGTAATGAAAATACAGATGAAATTATTGAAAAGATAAAAGAAAAAGGAATATCTGAAGAGGTAATAGATACTCTAGAAAAAGCCGGAATAGATTTAAAGAAATGGCTGCATGGATTTGACTCAGTTGAACAGTCTATAGTAGATACAGTAAAAACTATTAAAGAACATCCATTAATGCCAAAAGATATAAAGGTTCACGGTTTAGCTATGGATCCATCAACTGGAAAAATAGATGTAATTGTAAACGGATATGAGCAGTAAATATTAAAAAGTTTGGAAGTGAGCTTGGTGAATAAAGAAAATTTAGAGGAATGTATTTTTAGTGTAATAGGATATTCTGGGATGGCAAAATATTACGCATCTGAAGCTATAAAAAGTGCTAAAAATGGAGATTTTAAAGAAGCAGATGAATTTTTAAAAAAATCGGATGATGAGTTTTCAAAGGCACAGGATGCAGAAGGGGCTTTGGCTAAAATAGGAGATAAGAAATCTAAGGAATGTGGAGAGCTTGTATTGATTCATTCTCAAGACCATTTCATGGGCACAATGACATATAGAGAATTAGCTAAAGAAATGGTTGATATGTGTAGAAAATATAGCGATATTGAAAAAAGTTTAATTGAAAGAATTGAAAAACTTGAAAAAAATCAGTAATTTTATATAGTAAAGAGATAAAATAATATAGAAAGATATAAAATGGCAGTTATGCAAATAGCATAGCTGCTTTTTTGCATATAAAGATAAAATTTAATTGAGTATTTACTTTTGATTGAAAAAATATAATTAGTCAACTAATGATATTTGATATTTGTAGAATTATAAATATTTATTAGAAATTTATTTTAATTTTTATAAAGAAAGGTTTTCATAAATAAAACATAATAAAAAGGGTGAAATTAATATGAAAAGTTATAAAAAATTATTGTATATTAAAATGATTTAGAGTAATATAATAGTTAGCCAACTAATTAAATTATTTTAAGGAGGTGTAGTTATGAAAGAAGAATGTCAGATTAATTCTGGCGATTTTGAGGATAAGCTTACGACGACGTTGATGAGGCTTTTTAGAGCGCATTTTAATATTACAGATGAGTATCTAAAGAAAGAAGGGCTTTATCATGGGCAGCCATATATAATAATTTCTCTGTATCACAACGATGGACAGAGTCTAAAAGAGCTTACAGCTTGTAGAAATGTAAAAGCATCTACAACTACGACAATGGTATCGAGGATGGAAAAACTAGGTCTTGTAAAAAAAGTTGCAGATGAAAAAGATCGGAGAAAGACGAGAGTTTTTTTAACGGAGAAAGGAAGAGAAAAATACAACGCGATAATAAATGTAAATAACGAATTAGATGATATGTGCTTTGAAGGTTTTTCTGATGAGCAAAAGTTATTAACAAAAATGCTTTTAAAAAAAATAATTGAAAATATAAACAAACATAGCTAAAAAATACGAAAACTAAACTAATAATAAACTATAATATTTAAACAAACTAAACTAAAAAATATAACAACTCTAAAATAAAGAAAATCGAAAGGAAAATTGATTATGCTGAAAATAATGAAATACTTAAAAAAATCAGCAGTATCAGTAGTAGCTATAATAATTTTACTTTTAATTCAGGCGTTATGTGATATATCACTACCGGACTACACATCAAAGATAGTTAATGTCGGAATACAGCAGGGTGGTATAGAAAATGCGGTACCAGAAGTTATAAAAGAAAATGAATTAAAAAGACTACTTATGTTTGTCGATAATGACGATAAAGATACTGTTGAAGACGCATATACACTAGTAAAATCCGGGGATACAAGCGATGAAAATTACGACGAATACGTTGAAAAATATCCAAAACTAGAAACAGAAAATGTATATGTATTAAAAGAAATAGATAAAGAAAAAAATGAAAAATTAAACGAAATACTTGGTAAGCCAGAAATGGCACTTCTTGCTATAGAAAAAGATGGTGAGGAGAGTAAAAAGATAAAAGAAGGTATTTTAAAAATGATGCCTCCACAGGCAGCAATGGTTATGAAGGATAAATCTCTTATAGAGATAATGAAAACTATGCCTGAAGAACAGTTGGATTCTATTAGAAAAGAGATGTTTAAAAAATTTGACTCTATGCCGGATAGTATAATAACTCAGAGTGCCATTGCATATGTGAACAACGAGTACAAAAGCATAGGAATTGATTTAGACAACTTACAGAATAAATATATACTAAAATCTGGAGGGCAGATGCTAGGAATAGCTATTTTAAGTATGTTTGTAACAATAATAGTTACTTACTTAGCAGCTAAAGTAGCAGCTACACTTGGTAAAATACTTAGAAACAATGTTTATGAAAAAGTTATGTCATTCTCAAATGAAGAGATGAAAAAATTCTCGACAGCTTCTTTAATAACTAGAAGTACAAATGATATACAGCAGATACAGATGATGATGGTTATGATTCTTAGATTTATATTCTACGCTCCAATGATGGCCATGATGGGTATATTTAAGGTTATAAATACAAATGTATCTATGAGTTGGATAATAGGTGTAGCAGTACTTTGTATAGTATTCTTACTTGGAATATTATTTACATTTGTAATGCCTAAGTTTAAACTAGTTCAGGATCTTGTGGATAGATTAAACCTAGTTTCTAGGGAAATAATAACAGGTATAATGCCAATAAGAGCATTCAGCAATCAGAAACACGAAGAAGAAAGATTTGATAAGGCAAATGGTGACCTTACTAAGGTAAATATATTTGTAAATAGAATAATGTCTTGTATGATGCCAGCTATGATGCTTGTAATGAACTTAATAGCAGTTCTTATAGTTTACAAAGGTACTTATAGTATAGATGCAGGTACTATGCAGGTTGGGGATATGATGGCATTTATTCAGTATACTATGCAGATAATAATGTCATTCCTTGTAATAGCTATGATGTCAGTTATGATACCAAGAGCTTCAGTTTCTGCAGGACGTATATGTGAAGTAATAGAAACAGAACCAACTATAGAAGATCCTAAGAATGCAAAAGAATTCTCTGGAAATAAAAAGGGTGTTGTTGAATTTAAAAATGTTTCATTCAAATATCCAGATGCAGAAGAAGAAATATTATCAGATATATCATTTACTGCTAAACCTGGAGAAACTACAGCATTTATAGGAAGTACAGGTAGTGGTAAGTCTACATTAATAAACTTAATACCTAGATTCTTTGATGTAACAGAAGGACAGATTTTAGTAGATGGTGTAGATATAAGAGAAGTAACTCAGAAGGATTTAAGAGATAAGATTGGTTATGTTCCTCAGAAGGGAATATTATTTACAGGAACAATAGCATCTAACTTGAGATACGGAAATCCTGATGCTACAGATGAAGAGATTAGAGAAGCAGCCGAAATAGCACAGGCTACAGAATTTATAGATTCAAAACCAGAAGGATTTGATACTAAGATTGCACAGGGTGGTACAAATGTATCTGGTGGACAGAAACAGAGATTATCTATAGCTAGAGCAATAGCTAAAAATCCTGAAATTTATATATTTGACGATAGTTTCTCTGCACTAGATTTAAAAACTGATGCAGCTTTAAGAAAAGCTCTTAAAAAGAAAACTGGAGATAGTACAGTTTTAATAGTTGCACAGAGAATAAGTACAATATTACATGCAGAACAGATTATTGTTTTAGATGAAGGAAAAGTAATAGGAAAAGGAACACACGAAGAGCTTCTAAAAACTTGTGAAGTATACAAACAGATAGCTCTATCACAACTTTCAAAGGAGGAGCTAGGAAATGAGTAATAGTGATATGAAAAGAATGCCAGGCGGTCCGATGAAAGGTGGACCAATGGGACGTGGACCGATGGGTCATGGACATGGTGCTGCGATGGGGGAAAAAGCTAATGATTTTAGTGGTACTATGAAGCAGCTTATGAAATACATGTCAAAATATAAAATAGCCATTATTGCAGTATTATTATTTGCAATAGGAAGTACAGTATTTTCAATAGTTGGACCTAAGATATTAGGTAAAGCGACTACAAAGATATTTGAAGGCTTAATGGCAAAGGTATCTGGTACAGGTGGAATAGACTTTGGTGCTATAGAAAAGATACTTTTAATATTAGTATGTCTTTACTTAGTAAGTGCTCTGTTCTCATTTGTTCAGGGATATATAATGAGTGGAATTTCTCAGAAAATATCTTATGAAATGAGAAATCAGATATTAGAAAAAATAAATAGAATGCCAATGAAATATTTCGATACTAAGACACACGGGGAAATACTTTCTAGAATAACAAATGATATAGATACACTTGGAATGAGTTTAAATCAGAGTTTAACACAGCTTATAACATCTGTAACAACTATGGTTGGTATACTTATAATGATGCTTTCTATAAGTTGGATAATGACTTTAGCAGCACTTGTTATAATTCCACTGTCAATGTTTGCAGTTAGAAAAGTTGTTGGAAGATCACAAAAATATTTCAAAAAACAGCAGAGATTTTTAGGGCATGTTAATGGTCTTGTTGAAGAAAACTACGGTGGACATCAGATAGTTAGGGTATTCAACAAAGAAGAAGAGGTAACAGAAGAATTTAATAAATTAAATGATGAGCTTTACGATTCTGCTTGGAGATCTCAGTTCTTATCAGGTATGATGCAGCCACTTATGGCATTTATAGGAAACTTAGGATATGTTATGGTTTCTATACTTGGTGGATGGTTAGCTATAAGAAAAACTATAGAAGTTGGGGATATACAGTCATTCATACAGTATGTTAGAAACTTTACTCAGCCTATAAACCAGCTTGCTCAGGTAGCAAACCAGTTACAGTCTACAGCTGCAGC
Source organism: Peptoclostridium sp. AF21-18 (assembly GCF_003478825.1). Taxonomy (NCBI): domain Bacteria; kingdom Bacillati; phylum Bacillota; class Clostridia; order Peptostreptococcales; family Peptoclostridiaceae; genus Peptoclostridium; species Peptoclostridium sp. AF21-18. Next base: position 8,462 of record NZ_QUGE01000002.1, on the reverse strand, counting down.
AGCTGAAAGGGTATTTGAATTCTTAGATGAAGAAGAGGAAGACCAGATAGTTATAAATCCTGCAGATGTAAATGATATAAAAGGTAATATAGAATTTGAACATGTAAACTTCGGATATAAAGAAAACAAAACTATAATACACGATTTCTCTGTAAATGTGAAAAAAGGTCAGAAAATAGCTATAGTTGGACCAACAGGAGCAGGAAAAACTACAATAGTTAAACTTCTTATGAGATTCTACGATGTAAATAGTGGAGCTATAAAAATAGATGGACACGATATTAGAAACTTTAACCGTTCAGAGCTTAGAGAAGCATTTGGTATGGTTTTACAGGATACTTGGTTATTCAATGGAACAATAAAAGAAAATATAAGATATGGAAAATTGGATGCAACTGATGAAGAGGTAGTTGAAGCTGCAAAATCTGCCAATGTTCATCATTTTATAAAAACTTTAAATGATGGATATAATATGGTTTTAGATGAAGAAGCAAGTAATGTTTCACAGGGACAGAAGCAGCTTCTTACAATAGCAAGAGCTATACTTGCAGATCCTAAGATTTTAATACTAGATGAGGCAACTAGTTCAGTAGATACAAGAACAGAACTTCTTATACAGAAAGCCATGGATAATTTAATGGAAGGAAGAACAAGCTTTATAATTGCACATAGACTATCTACAATTAAAGATGCAGATATGATTCTTGTAATGAACGAAGGGGATATAGTTGAACAGGGAAGCCACGAAGAGTTATTAGCAAAAGATGGTTTCTATGCTAAGCTATACAATTCTCAGTTTGAAGATGACGAAGCGATGTAAGTTTAATTTACATAATAATAAACTAGGGATATATAGATTTTATAAAATAAATAAAAAATGAATAAGATATAAATACATAAAACGTCATAGGTAAATATATTAATATTTGCTTATGGCGTTTTTATAAATGTAAAATTTTTTTAACAATGTAACGATTAGGTTAAAAAAAAGTCGTTTTTATGATAGAATCTAGTTATTGAGAAGAGGAGGGGAAATATGAAGATAGACTGGAATAGAAAATATACGACGGTTGCGGTATATTCATTTATTGTGATTGCCTGCAGTATAGTATTTTACTTGATAAGTTCTCAAGTAAAAGTATTTTCAAGTAAAATCAGTGATTTTATAGCTATTTTATATCCGTTTATAATTGGATTTGCTATAGCATATTTGCTGAATTTTATATTGAAATTTATAGAAAATAGAATAATATCTGAAAAGATGAAAGGAAAAAGTCCAGCAAAGGTAAGAGCTATATCTATGATAATAACTTATTTTGTGGCAGGGACACTTTGTTATTTATTCGTGCACTTTGTATGGCCAGAACTTTTAGAAAGTATAATAGGATTATTTAATGATATTCCAAATTATGTGAATAATGCTACAGTAATGATAAATAAACTTATAGAAGAGTTTAATTTAACTCCTGCTAGCATGGAAATTCTAGAATCAAAGTGGAAAGAGATTACAGATTTCATTATGAACTTTATGACAGATATCATACCTGTAATAGGAAATACTATAATGATAGTTCTTTCTAGTTTATGGAATATAGTTTTAGGGGTTATAGTTTCTATATATTTACTTAAGGATAAAGAAAAATTCTTTGCTATATCAAAAAAGATAACTTATGCAATATTTAATAGAGAACACTCTTATAAAATATTAGAGCTTACTCACAGAGCCAATAAAATTTTCGGTAAATTCCTAGGAGGAAAAATATTAGATTCATTTATAATAGCGATAATAACATTTGTTGTTTTAACGATATTTAAGATGCCTTACACATTACTTGTAACTGTGATAGTAGGTGTAACAAACGTAATACCATTTTTTGGCCCATTCTTTGGAGCAATACCATCAGTTATACTTGTCCGGTTTGTAAGTCCTATAAAGGCGTTCTGGTTGCTTATAATAATACTTATAATCCAGCAGCTTGATGGAAATGTAATAGGACCTAAGATATTAGGAGATTCAATAGGTGTATCTGCATTCTGGATACTATTTGCACTGCTTATAGCAGGTAAATTCTTAGGATTAGTAGGAATGTTACTTGGAGTTCCGCTATTTGCATTTGTCTACTCAATAATAAAAGATATAACAGAAGAAAGATTGGATAAAAAAGGATTACCTGTAAATACAGATGATTATATGAATTAAATACAATAATAAAAGCTCTTAGAAAAATTCTGAGAGCTTTTTAAATGTCAATAAATATTGATAATAAAAAGCCCTCAGCATAAAAGTTAAGGGCTAATTTTTAGTCATAATCTGCTATCAAAGTATAGACATTATTTTCAAGAGTGTACACTCTTTCCATATCATCTATGTATAGATCTTCGTGTGGTCCATCGTATTCAAATTTAACACCTATTCCACAGTTAGAACTTAACTTTCTAGGAACTGGACCTGAGTCACTAGGTATCCCCTTATCTATACAAAGTTTAGAGAATTTTATAGCTCCAGAGTGAGTGAAAAATGTTGAAAAATAAGTCATACTATTTTGAAGAAGAGATTAAGAACTCTTCATCTCCTACTTCTTCAACTGTAACGTTGAAGCCTGCATTTTTTAAGAATTTTTTAACGTTGTTGCAAGCAGTCATGTTGTCTACTAATACTTCAACACCATTTGGACTTTCAGCAACACCTTTTTTAGTCATTAAAACTGGCTGTGGGCAAGATAAGCCTCTAGCATCTATTCTCATTACAAAACATCTCCTTTATAAAAAATTTAGAGCTATATATTATAGTTTATATCTATTCCGAAAAAATTAAAACTATTTTATTAAGCTTCTACTTTAACATTTGCCTTTGGAGCAGCCTTTTTTTCATTAGCAGCTTTGCATCCAAAGTAAGATATTATAAGAAGAACAACAACACATATTCCTATAGCTATCATTCCATTTGGAGTAGGACCTTCTGGAGAAGAAGCAAGTTTGAAGTTGTGGCAGAATGCAGCACCAACTAAAAGACCTAATATAGTTATAGATGAGTCAACATTACCTTCACCTGATAAAACTAACTGTCTCATTGGGCATCCACCAAGAAGTATAGAACCCCAACCACAAACAACCATTCCTAAGAAGTTCCATAAAGCATCTGTATGAGCAACTGGCTGATCTGCAAATCCAGGAGCAAACTGATGAGTTATTAAATTTGCTATGAAAGCACCAACAAGCATAGCTATAAATCCACTTACAAGATAGAAGTCTTTGAATAAAACTATATCTCTTATACCACCAGCCATGCAAAGTCTTGTTTTCTGGCATATAGCACCAGCTATAAGACCAACTGCAAGAGCGAAGAATATTGGAGCATGCATTGAACCTGGTCCTTCTGTAGAGAATACAAGAAGAGTAGAGTTAACTGCAAGTAATATGAATAAGAATACGCATATTGCAGGCATTATAAATCCTTCTAATTTAGACTGTTTGTAGTTTCTCTTTAAAGTGAAACCTTTGTTTAAGAATACTATACCTATAAGTATACCTACTATAAATCCAGCTAAACCAGCTATGGCATTCCAATCACCACCAGCTAATCTTAAAACCATTCTTGTTGGGCATCCTAAGAACATTAATGCACCAACCATAACTATAAATCCAAGGCAGAATCTTATAAGTGGAGAAGATCCTCCTCTTGAACTGAATTCCTTGCTAGCAAATGCAAGAATAAATGAACCTAATATGAATCCTATAATTTCTGGTCTTACGTACTGTACTATAGGAGCCTGATGTAAGCTTAGAGCACCAGCAGTATCTCTGATGAAGCAAGCTACACAGATACCCATGTTTTTAGGGTTACCAAGCATAACTGATATAACAGCCATTATACCTATAACAGCACCACCGATAATGATATTTCTCTTTTCTTTCATTATGAAAGTACCTCCTGTTTACTTTTTTGGGCAAAGCATTACCCAATCACATAATAACATATTTGTATGCAACGATTAAGAAATATGATACACTATAGAAAAAAACTATATCTCAATGTTTTGATATAGAAAAAAACGTTTATTTTGTAAAATAATAAATAATTAAAAAATATCAAAAGAATTATCAAAAAAAATATATTCTGATATAATAGAAGTAAATATAAATGTTATATTTTATATATGGAAAATAAATATATAAATCATAAATAAACACGGAGGGGAATTAATATGAAAAAAGTATATTGTGATAATGGGGCAACATCATTCCCGAAAGCGCCAGGTGTTGGAGATGCTATAAAAGAATATGTAGAAAGTGTTGGAGGAAATGTAAATAGAGGAGCATATTCTTCTGCTTTAAGTGCAGGATTTGTTGTACTTGAAACAAGAGAAATGTTAGCAGAGTTATTTGGATTTGATAAACCAGAAAATGTTGTATTTACTAAAAATATAACAGAATCTATGAATACAGTTTTAAAAGGATTATTAAAAGAAGGAGATCATGTAGTAGTATCTTCAGTTGAACATAATGCGGTTATGAGACCACTTGTTAAACTAGAACAAACTAGAGGTGTAACATTTACTAGAGTTCAGTGTAATAAAATTGGAGAAATAGACCTAAAAGACGTTGAAGCTGCTATAAAAGAAAATACTAGAGCTGTTGTAATGACAGCAGCATCAAATGTATGTGGTACTGCATTACCAATAAAAGAAATAGGAAAAATATGTAAAGAAAAAAATGTTATATTTATAGTAGATGCTGCTCAGACTGCAGGTGTATTCGAAATGAATATGAAAGAAATGAATATAGATATATTATGCTTCACAGGACATAAAGGATTACTAGGACCTCAGGGTATGGGAGGATTCTTAATAACTGATGAATTAGTTCCTCAGGTTGATAGCTTTATAGAAGGTGGAACAGGAAGTAAATCAGATGAAGAAATACAGCCAGAATATATGCCAGATAAATTTGAAAGTGGAACACCTAATATACCAGGAACATATGGATTACATGCATCTCTTGAATATATCAAAAAAGTAGGTATAGAAAATATACATAAAAAAGAAATGATGCTTACTGAAAGATTTATAAAAGGTATGGAAGAAATAGATGAAAGATTTATAGTAGGTAAGAGAGATACTGAAAATAGAACTGCTGTTGTTTCTTTAGACTTTGTTGGAATGGATAATGGTATAATATGCCACGAATTAGATGTTAATTATGGAATATCTACAAGACCAGGTATGCATTGTGCACCATCTGCTCATAAAACACTAGGAACATTCCCTCAGGGAACAGTAAGATTTAGCTTTGGATACTTCAACACAGAAGAAGATGTTGATTATGCATTAAATGCTATAAAAGAAGTAATAAAAGCGTATAATGAATAAAATAGTAAAATTATGGCTACATAATAATGTGTTATGTAAACCTTGAAACTGAATATAAATTGTGTAATAATAGAAAAAGGCTAAGATTTAAAATCTTAGTCTTTTTTAATTTAAAAAGTTAATTTGTCGATATAGAGTAAAGAGATTTAATGATTGATTGTAAAAAAATAAAGAAAGCATAAAAGTTAGATTATGCTAAAAGGGAGGAATTTTTGGAAAATGAATTTAAAAAAAACAATGACAGTGTGTATGGCTTCTACAATGCTAGTGAGTAGCATAATTCCAGCTTTTGCAGCTGAAAAAGAAGTAATAGAGGGGAAAAATATGTACGAAACAGCAGGGCTAATAGCTGATAAACAAAGCTACAGTTCGGCTATATTAGTAAATTTAGATAATTCTATAGCAGATGGTTTATCTGCGAGTGGTTTGTCTGGTGCATCAAATGCACCTATACTTCTTACACAAAAAGATAGTATACCTACTGAAACAATGCAAAGATTAAAAAATGTAAATAAGATTTATATAATAGGACTTGAAGCAGCGGTATCTAAAAAAGTAGAAGAAACTTTAAAAAATAAAGGTATAAGTGTAGAGAGATTAGGTGGCTCAGATAGAAATAAGACTAGTTACAGTGTAGCAAATAAAATAGCTCAATTAAAAAATATAACGTCTATAGCTCTTACAAATGGTGTAAAGGGTGAGGCAGATAGTATAAGTATTGCATCTACAGCGGCAAGGGATGGTATGCCAGTTATACTTACAAATGGTAAAAATTTAGAATACAATACTAAAAATGTAACAACATACGCAATAGGTGGTACTAGTGTTATATCTGAAAAACTAGTTAAATCTACAAATGCAGTTAGATTAGGAGGCTCAGATAGATATAAAACTAATAAAATAATACTAGATAAATTCTATCCAAATGCAAAAGAATACTATGTTGCAGATGGATATGATTTAAAAAATGCATTAGTTGGATCAACTATTGCAAAAGATGCTCCATTAATGCTTGTATCTAAAGGATCTGATAAATCAGTATTCAAGGGAGCGAATAAAATATCAAAAATAGGAACTCTTAGTTCTAGTATATTTGAAGACTGTTTAAGACGGGCTAGTTCAAGTAGTTCTAGTGATAGTGTATCTAGTGGATTAAGTATACTTTCAAAACAAACAGCAACATATGAACAGTGTAAAAAATGGGCAGAAAGCAAAAATGCATCTGATTTATTTATGGAAATACTTCCTATACTATATAATACAGCGGTAGAAAATGGTGTAGACCCTACATTAGTTGTTGCACAGTGTGCAAAAGAAACTGGATACTGTAAATTTGGTGGGGTACTAGATGCTTCATTTAAAAATCCTTGTGGATTAAAAACTCCTGGTGGGGGAGGAGATAAGGATAAGAACGCACACACTAGATTTGATAGTTGGGAGGATGGTGTATTAGCACAGGTACAACATTTAGCTTTATATGCGGGAAAAGATGGTTATCCATTATCAAATCCTAAAGATCCAAGACACTTTGCAGACCTTTTCGGAAAATGTAAGACAGTTAAATCACTTTCAAATAACTGGGCAGGAAGCGGATACGGAGAAGATTTAGAAAAAATGATGAAAGAGATAATGAGTAAATAAATCTATTGAAAAGTTAAAATGTATAGAAAGTAGTTATATGAATATATTTAGGAGATAGATAAAAAATATAGTTATAGAAAAAAACTATAAACACATCCATAAATATAGACATAAACTATTATAAAAAATGACGTATTTTTACCATTGTACAAATTAGTGATATATAATTGAATATGGAAAACGTAACTATTTATTACGAAATTATATATTTAAGATTAAGGGGTGTGTTTTAATGGTAACAGCAGGACTTCCAGAACAGTTTGAAAATTGGGGAGAAGCTAGAAGAAATGGTTTCCTAGCAATAAAAAAATTAAAAGATGAGGGTAAAAAAGTAATTGGTTTTTATTGTACATTCAGCCCAGCTGAAATAGCATTAGCAGCAGGTGCAGTAACAGTAGGGCTTTGTGGTGTTAGTGAAGAACCTATACCAGAAGCAGAAAAAATATTACCTAGAAACCTATGTCCAATGGTTAAATCAAGTTATGGTCATGCTATAACAGATACATGTCCATACTTCTACTTCAGTGATATAGTAGTAGCTGAAACAACTTGTGACGGTAAAAAGAAAATGTATGAACAGATGGCAAAAGTTAAACCAACTCATATAATGCATCTTCCTAACATGGTAGATGAAGCAGCTATAAAATTATGGGCTAATGAAATAGAAAGATTCAAAGAAAAATTAGAAGAATTCTATGGAATAACAATAACTGAAGACGATATAAGAGCAGCTATAAAAGATAAAAATGAAGAAAGAGCTTTATTAATGGAATACTTCAAACTAGGAGCTCTTAATCCACCTCCAATGAGCGGAATGGATATACACAGAGTTTTATATCAGACTCAGTTCAAATTTGATAGACCAGTTATGAAAGCTGAACTTAGAAAATTAATAGACGATATAAAAGAAGACTATGCTTCAAAAGAACATAAAAAATCAAATAGACCAAGAATACTTATAACTGGTTCTCCTATAGCAGGTGCTATAAACAAAATAGCTCCAGCAATAGAAGAAGCTGGTGGAGATGTTGTTGTTTATGAAAACTGTGGTGGTCCAAGATCAAACAGATGGTTAGTAGACGAAGAAAATCCAGATGTATACGAAGCAATAGCTGAAGCATACTTAAAAATAGGATGTTCTTGCATGATGAACAACGACAGAAGAATAGAATTACTTGATGAATTAATAGACGAATTCCAGATAGATGGTGTTATAGACATATCTCTAACTGCTTGCCATACTTTCACAGTTGAAAGTGCAAGAATAAAAGAATTTGTTACTAAAGAAAAAGGAATATCATTCCTTGCATTAGAAACTGATTACTCTCAGTCAGATAGTGAACAGTTAAAAACTAGATTTGAAGCATTTGTAGAAATGTTATAAAATTTGAAGCAAGATAATCAAGTAGGGGCTAACTTGTAGCCCCTCTCACACCACGGAGCGTGCCGTTC